>SBFV01000359.1 GCA_006227775.1 Gammaproteobacteria bacterium
GACCACCCCTCGCGCCGGGGGACGCCGAGCCGGTCGAGCCACCGCCCCCCGGCGGCCGGGCCGCCCGATCTCCCTGATCAGCCCGACCCGTCTGGCGCCACGCGGACCAGAACCCGCTGTCCAGAACCCGTGCCAGGGCCCCCGTCCCTCTCCGGGCCCTGCCACCTTTATCCCGGTTCGACAAACCGCCGCGGTACAGACCACCGCGGGCGGGCCTTCGAGCATCTTCCGCGTCTTGCCGTTCGTGCGGTACGCGGTTTAGCCTCATCGCTCCGCGGGCTCAACTGGCTCCGCCGTGGCACCGGCACCCTTGACCCGCTCGCGCAAGGTCTGGACGAAGACGTAGAGGGGCGGGATGACGATGATGCCGAAGACGGTGGCCGCGATCATGCCCCCCAGGACCACCACGCCCAGGGAGACCTGGCTGGCGGCTCCGGCGCCAGTGGCCAGAACCAGGGGCAGCATGCCGAGGATGAAGCTTACCGCCGTCATCAGCACCGCCCGGTAGCGGAGGCGCGCCGCGTCGGCGGCCGCCTGCTGGATCGGCAGACCCTCCTCGCGCAACTGTTTGGCGAACTCGACGATGAGGATGGCGTTCTTGCTCGCCAGGCCGATCAGCATCACCAACCCGATCTGGGTGTAGACATTGTTGTCCAACCCCGTCAGCCAGGTCGCCGCCAGGCCGCCCACGGCGGCGATGACCACTGAGAGGATGACGGACAGGGGGACGGTCCAGCTCTCGTACTGGGCCACCAGGAAGAGATAGACCAGCAGCAGGGCCAGCAGGAGCACGGCCGCCGCCTCGCCACCCGCCTGGACCTCCTGGAAGGTGGTGCCGCTCCAGTCGATGGCGAAGCCGGGGGGCAGGCTGCCGCGGGCGATCTCCTCCAGGGTGGCGATACCCTCGCCGGTACTGCCGACCGGGGTCACGTTGACGCTGGCGGCGCGGAAGAGGTTGAAGCGCCGGGTGCTCTCCGGACCGAGCATGGGCTCCGCCGTCACCAGGGACTGGACCGGCACCATCTCGCCCCGGTTGTTGCGCACATGGAGCTGGTTGATATCCTCGGGGGCCATGCGGAAGGGGGCGTCGGCCTGGAGGAAGACCCGGAAGGTACGGCCAAAAAGGTTGAAATCGTTGACGTAGAGTGCCCCCAGATTGGACTGGAGGGTGAGGAAGAGGTCGGACAGACGCACCCCCAGGGCCTCGGCCTTCTCGCGATTGATGTCGAGGAAGATCTGGGGCGTCTGGGCACTGAAGGTGGACATGGCGCGCCGCAGGCGCGGGTCTTCGTTGGCGTGGATGATGAAGCCCTGGAGGGCCTGGGCCAGTTCCTCGGGGGGCTGGCCCGTCAGGTCGAGCAGTTCCATCTCGATGCCGCCGGCGGTGCCCAGGCCCTGGATCGGCGGCGCGGCGAAGGCGAAGACCGTCGCCTGGGGAATGGACAGAAGCCGGGGCTGGACCCGCGCCAGCACGGCCTCGGCGCTGCTCGCCGGGCCGGGGCGTTCGTCCCAGTGCTTGAGGACGGCGATAGCCATGCCGCCGCTGGAGCGCATGCCCGCCAGCAGGCTGAAGCCCGAGACGGTCATCACATGGTCGATCTCCGGCTCGGCCGCCAGGGCCTGCTGGACCTGCGCCAGCACGGCGCCGGTCCGCGCCAGGGAGGAGGCATCGGGCAGGGAGACGTCGATGAAGAAGTAGCCCGTGTCCTCGCTGGGGATGAAGCCGGTAGGGACCTTGTTGAACAGCCAGCCCGTGCCGGCGGCGGAGGCGGCGATGATCAGCACCGCCACCAGGGAGACGCGCCCCAGGGCGCTGACCAGGCGGGTATAACCGCCGCGGGTCCAATCCAGCAGGGAGAAGAACCAGCGCAGGGGCCCCCGTGGGGCGCGCGAGGGTCGCAGCAGCAGACCGCAGAGGGCCGGGCTGAGGGTCAGGGCGATGAGCGAGGACAGGGTCACCGCCACCGAGATGGTCACCGCGAACTGGAGGTAGAGCTGGCCGGTGATGCCGGGCAGGAAGGCGGTGGGCACGAAGACCGCATACAGCACCAGGGTGGTGGCGACGACGGGTCCGGTGACCTGGGCCATGGCCCTTTTGGCCGCCGCCTTGGCGCTCAACTTCTCCTCGTCGATGAGGCGCTGGGTGTTCTCGACCACGACGATGGCGTCATCGACGACGATACCGATGGCGAGGATGATCGCGAACAGGGAGACGGTATTGATGGACAGCCCCGCCGCCAGCAGCACGGCGAAGGTGCCGATGATTGACCCGGGGATGGCCAGGACCGGCACCAGGGTGGCGCGCCAGTCGCCAAGGAAGGCGTAGGTGACCAGGATGACCAACCCCAGGGCCTGGAGCATGGTGATGACCACGTTGCGCAGGCTGATGCGCACGAAGTCGGTGGTGTCGTAATAGATGTCGTATTCGAGGTCGTCGGGGAAGCGCTCGGCGAGTCGCTCCAGGGTGGCGTAGACCCGGTCGGCCGTCTCAAGGGCGTTGGCGCCGGGCGAGAGATAGATGCCCAGCATCGCCGTGGGCACGCCATTGACCCAGGTATCGGCGTCGTAGTTTTGCGCCCCCAGTTCGATGCGCGCGATATCGCCCAGCCGCACCACGGAGCCGTCGGGGTTGGCGCGGATCAGGATGCGCTCGAACTCCTCCGGCTCGGTGAGGCGCCCCTTGGCCTGGAGGGTGTAGGTGAAGGCGCGGCCCTCGTTGTCGGGCGGAGCGCCCAGGCGGCCGGCGGCGGCCTGGAGATTTTGGCGGCGGATGGCGTCCGCCACCTCGGCCTCGCTGATCCCGAGGGAGGTCATGACCTGGGGGTCGAGCCAGACGCGCATGGCGTAGTCGAGGGCGCCGAACTGGCTCGCGTCGCCCACCCCCGGCAGGCGCGCCAGGGAGTCGCGCAGATTGATCTCCATGTAATTGGAGAGGAAGAGCCGGTCGAAGGTCCCCTGGGGCGACAGCAGGTTGATGGTGAGCAGCATGTTGGTGGACTGCTTGCGCACCGAGACACCCTGTTGGATCACCTCGATCGGCAGGGTCGGCTGGGCCAGGGCCACGCGGTTCTGGACGTTGACGGCGGCGATGTCCGGGTCGGTGCCGACGGCGAAGGTGATATCCAGCCGGTAGCGGCCCGAGTTGTCGCTGGTCGAGTTCATGTAGAGCATGTCGTCGACGCCGTTGACCTCGGCCTCGATGGGCGCGGCCACGGTCTCGGCGAGGATCTCGGCGTTGGCGCCGGGGTAGAAGGCCTGCACCGACACCTGTGGCGGCACGATGTCCGGGAACTGGGCCACCGGCAGGACCTTGATGGCGATGAGGCCCGCGATGATGATCACCAGGGAGATCACCATCGCGAAGCGCGCGCGGTCAATGAAGAAGGCGGAAAACATGGGCTCAGTCTCCCGCCGGGAGGTCGGCGACCACGGGTGCCACCACCATGCCGGGACGCGCCTTCTGGATGCCCTCCACGATCACCCGCTCCCCGGGCGCCAACCCTTCGAGCACCACCCAGTCGGTGTCCTGACGCTCGCCCAGCGTGACGCGGGTCACCTGGACCTTGTCTTCAGGGGTCAGGGTCAGGACCAGGCGGCCAGCCTGATCCTGCTGCACCGCCACCTGGGGGATCACCAGGGCCTGGGTGGGTTCCGTGGCGCGGACCGTGACGGTCACGTGCTGGCCGGGCAACAGGATGCCATCGGCGTTATCGAATTGGGCCCGGATGCGCACCGTATCGGTGGTGGTGTTGACCTCGGGATCGGAAAACTGGAAGGTGCCCGGCTCCGGGAACTGACTGCCATCGGCCAGGCGCAGATAGGGCCTGAAACCGCCCGCATTCTGGGACTGGCGGACGGCCAGCATGGCGCGGTCCGTGACCGGGATGTTGACGTACACCGGATCGATCCTGACCAGTCGGGCCAGAGGGCCGGCGTTAGGACCGACCACGGCGCCCTCGGCGAAGTTCGCGCGGCCGATGCGACCCTGGAAGGGGGCGCGGATCTCCGTGTAGCTCAGGTCGATCTCGGCCAGTTGGATGGCGACCTGCGCCCCATCCCGGGCCGCCTGGGCGACGCGCTCGGCGGCCACCGCCTCGTCGAGCTGGGCCTGGGTGGCTCCACCGCGCCGGACAAGAGGTTCGAGGCGTTCCCGCTGCAGGCGCGCATTGACCAGGGTCGCCTCGGCCCGTTCCCGGTCGGCCTGGCGAGCGGCGAGGGCCCCTTCAAAGGGTTCGGGCTCGATGCGGAAGAGTAATTGGCCCTCCTCGACGGTCGCCCCTTCCTGGAACAGGCGCTCCGCCAGAAAGCCGTTGACGCGGGCGATGAGGTCGACCGCGTCGATCGCCTCCACCCGGCCGACGAATTGCAGGGCAGGGGTAATCTCCTTAAGGGTCGCGGTGGCGACACCAACCGCGGGCGGCGGTGCCTGGGTGGGTGGGGCCACCTCCGCGGCGGGTCGGCATCCGACCAAACCAAAGGCGAGAACAACGGCTGAGAAGAGAGTTAGGCGCTGCATGGGTACTCCCGGTTACGAGCGAAGCGCTGGCCAACCACCCCGGTCACCGCGTGAGGGATTGGCGGAGGATATAGGTTCGACCCCTAGCCAGAGCGCTAGGCCAGGGCCTTGGTCTTGAGTTGTTCGTACTCTGCCTGGGTCAGGGTGCCCTTATCCAACAAGGCCTTGGCATCGGCGATCTGCTCAGCGGGGGATTTGGCGGCCACGTGACGTATATAGGCCTCGGTATCGGATCGAGCTTGTTGAATGGCCATGAGTTGGCGTTCCGCCATACCCTTGCCGCGCGCCAGGATGTAGACGAGTGCGGTGAGGAAGGGCAAAACGATAAGACCGATCAGCCAGAGGACCTTGAACAGGCCATTCAGTTGGGCATCGCGAAACAGATCGACGACGACGTGGAACAAGATGATCAGATAGGTCACGAAGAGAAAGGTCGAGATGATCAGATACAGGATGTCCCAAAAATTGCTCATAAGTGCCTCACGTGGGTTGAATGATTGGCTGATGATTATTACGGTACCCTATAGGTGCGTCCAATGCGACATCCGCGGGATCGCGGTACCTAGGCGGCAGCAGGCGGGAGCCCAGGCGGGTCGACACCTGCTGCCCGAATCGGCGCAGGCTTAAGTACACGGCATCATGGGGTAGGACCATGCGCGATCAGAGCCAGACTCACCGCCACGCTCACACCCCGGATGGTCAGGCCACGCCAATCGGGCCGGCGACGCTGCATGTTCAGTCGAGGAAGCTGTCCAGGTCCAGCGTCGAGCGCCGGCCCAGATCACCGCCGTGTTGCGCCAGGAAGGCCGCGGCACTGCGCCGACCTTCATCCCGCAGCAGGCACAGGAACGCCCATTCGGCGTTCAGCTTGGAGGAATAGCCCAGTTCCACCATCAGTGGGCTTGTGATGCGGTGCATGCGCATCCGCGCCCAGCGCGCCCCCTCGCATTCCCCGGGATTCGCCACCTGGCGCAGCAGGGCGATCATGCGCAATTCCTTGAGCAGGGGGGCATTGAAGGCGATCTCGTTGAGGCGGTTGTGGATTTCGCTGGCATTGCGGGGGATGCCGGGGCGTTCCACGGGGTTGATCTGGACCAGGATGGTGTCGTGGGCATCGGATTCCCGTATCAAGGGGGTCAAGGTGGGGTTACCGGCATAACCCCCGTCCCAGTAAGCCTCGCCCTCGATCTCGATGGCCTGGAAGAGGGTCGGCAGGCAGGCGGAGGCCAGCAGGACCTCCGGGCAAATATCGGCGTTGCGGAAGACCTTACCACGCCCGGTTCGAACCTGGGTAGCGGTCACGAACACCTGGATCGGGGACGTCGCCAGCCGCCCGGGGTCCAGGGTCCGCTCCAGAATGTCGCGCAAGGGGTGATAGGCGGCGGGGTTCATGTCATAGGGGGAGATCATCCGCGCCGCCAACTCGAAGCCAATGAAGAAGGGCGAATGGTCCAGGGTCCAGCGGCCCAGCAGCCGGTCGAGGGGGGTGCGCTGCAAGGGGCTCCACAGCGCAGCCTCCGCCACCTGGCGCCAGAAGTTCTCCAGGGCCGACCGGGCGCCGGGGGCGCCGCCCTGGGCGAAGCCATCACTCAAGACGGCCGCGTTCATGGCCCCCGCGGAGGTTCCGGAGAGCGCCTTGATTTCCAGCCAGTCTTCTTCGAGGAGCCGGTCCAGGACCCCCCAGGTCAGGGCGCCATGGGAACCTCCGCCCTGGAGGGCAAGGTCGATGGCGACGGGTTCGCGTTTGATTGGGGGCATGGGGATATCCCTGACAGTCAGCATAAATTCCGGGTCGGGCGCGTGAGCGCTGGTCGGCGGCCAGGCAGCGCCAGGACAACCCCGAAGGCGGACGGGTATCCGGAATCGGTTGTGGCGCTAGGACCAGTGTCAGCTAGTGTACTTGATATAACTCCGTCTCAGCACAAGGGTTCTGTTCTTGCCATGCCATGAGATCCTTGAGGCTCAGGCCCGCGAGGGCCTGAGCCTGAGCGGCGTTGAGGCGTCGCATCAGGGCACTGATGCCCCCGTTAGCCAGGGGGGAATCCGTGCCGCCTCCCCCGTCGTCCCCGGCACAGTCTAGCAAGGACTGAAGGGAAATAAT
>SBFV01000109.1 GCA_006227775.1 Gammaproteobacteria bacterium
GGGGTGCCGGCCTTGTCGGGGCGGGTGGCCGTGGCGGCGTCATGGACATACTTCAGGGCCTTGGCCGTCGGGTCGGTGGCGGGGTCGACATGGGGCAGGTCGGCGGCCTGGACGCTGGTCATGCCGACCAGGTTCAGTACAGGCACGGCGGCCAAGCCACCGAGCATGAGTTTGACGGCATCGCGACGGCTCTTGTTCATCTCGGACATACGCTCTTCTCCTCTATTTGTGGGTGATTGGGACCCGCCGGCCTTATTCTGGGGGGTCGGAAAGGATTGTGCATCAAGCGGCGCCGAAACTCCACTTCAGGAAACCGGCAGAGGACGAAACCATGATTTTTTCATCTTGCGGTTACCGCGCGGGAGGCATCCGGCCAAGGCATCAGCGGAAGTAGGTACCGGCTCCGGTCGTATGTCGTCGCCAGAAGGCATCGGTAAATCGGGCCAACTGAACCTCATCGGCGCCTGAGGAGGCATGGACGAAGCGGGTACGATCCACCACCAGGCCCACATGGCTTTCGCCCTTGACGCGGAAGAAGATCAAATCACCTGGCTTGACCTTGGCCAATTTGACCGGCTTGGCCTCTTCCTTCTGCTCGGTGGATACCCGGGGAATCTTGATCCCCGCCTTCCGGTAGACATGCTGGGTCAAGCCACTGCAATCCAGCCCTCTTCCCGGTTTGCTCCCGCCATAGACGTAGGGAGTGCCGATTTCCTCCAAGGCCGCGGTTACCGCCTTGCCCCGGGGACCCGAGGGGATCTTGATGCCATACTTATCGCCGATGCTGCCGCATCCGGCGAAGATGAGGACCATCGCGCCCAGCAGGAGCCAGCGCGCCAGGACCCGGACATTCGCGACCATCTTCCGCCCCCTTGGCTGGGAAGAGCTAACAATCTGTTTTGATTTATTTAACCTACGCAATGGGGATTGTCAATGATGCGCAAGGGCAGGCAAGCCGGCGCCGGAAGGCCGGGCACGGATCCAGTCATCGGCAACCTGAGTCCTGGCGACCTGACCGAGAGCCAGCCGAGGGCCTGGATTGGTCGGGTGGGGGACGGAGGGTCACCATCCCTCCTCCCCCCCAGCCCGCCTGGTCATCCGGCGACGGCGGTGGAGGAACGCCACCTGGGCCAGTCGTTGGGCGCCCTGATCCGGGAGGATGGGGAGCCCCTTCACGCCATCGATGCCATCCCCGGCGGAGGTCTTTCCCCCATGGCGGTGGGGCATCCACTGGACCCCTGGAGGGAAGATCCGCCGCCCAGGTCACGAGCGCCTTCCCGGGGAGGTGCCTGGCGGCACTTTGGCCGGCTCCTCGACCTGTTGGGCATGACCCTGGTGCTCCTGCTCTACTGGGTCGCCTACCAGACCTTCCTGGCCTTGCCAGAGGCCCCGGACGTGTCGCCCTGGGCGCTCCTTGGCAGCGCCCGAATCAATGATCCCATCTCCCAGCGCCAGGACCAGGCGGCCATCACCCCCAAGGCCCTGCCCCCCATCGGTCAATTCGATTTCGGCCAGACGGTGGTGACGGATTCCCAGCCGGCCCTGCCCGGCCTGATCACCCACAAGCCCGTGGAGCTCTATCGGTCCATCTACGAGCTCGAGGAAGCCTTCGAGGCCAAATACGTCCCGCCCGCGGGTTGCGCGGGTTTGGCCACCGAGTCCGGGGTGGATATCACCGCCTGCATCAACCACCGCCTCGGTGCCCGCCGTGCCTTCCTCGCCAGCAATGGCCGCACCATGGAACCCGAGGAACCCATCATGGCGCGACGCCCCCCCCGCGGGACGGAGATGGAAGGGGAGGAAGACTGGCGCTGATCAGTACCGCCTGGCGGGGTCAACCCACCGCCAGGCGATGCCCAGACCGATGGCCGCCGCCAGGGCCGAGGCGGCGAAGGCGGCCAGGGGACCCGCCTCACTCCACAGATAGCCGCTCCCAAGACTGCCACAGGCCCCGCCGGCACCGTAGACCAGGCTGTTGAACAAGGCCTGCCCCCGCCCCTGGAGGCGGCCGGTGAAGTAATGGTGGGTCAGGTGGATGGCCCCGGCGTGGAAGGCGCCGAAGGTGGCGGCGTGGAAGGTCTGCGCCAGGATCAGGACGGCGGGTTGTGACACGAAAGCGCCGATGAGCAGCCACCGCACCGCCGCCAGACCCAGGCTCACCAGCAGAATGCGGCGGGCGCCGAACCGCTCCAGCAGCCGGTGCATGATGGCGAAGACCAGCACCTCCACCACCACCCCCCAGGCCCAGAGGGCGCCGATGAGGTCGCTGGCATAGCCGGCCTGGGTCAGGTGGATCGAATAGAAGGCGTAGTAGACGCCATGGCTGGTCTGCATCAGGAAACCGGCCAACAGAAAGGCGGCGACCTCGGGCCGACGCAGCACCGCCAGGATGGAGGTGGAGTCCTGGACCGGGCGTACCTCCGCCGGACGCTCGAAGACCAGCAGGCTGGTGAGCCAGATACCCACCTGGAGCCCCAGGGTCATGACCGGCACCACGCCACTGCCCTGACGTTGCACCAGCGCCCCCAGGACCAGCACCGCCAGGATAAACCCGATGGAGCCCCAGAGGCGGATGCCGGCATAGCGACGCAACCGGGAACCGAGATGGTTGATGGTCACCACATCCATCTGCGGCAGAGAGGCGTTCCAGAAGAAGCTGAAGACGACCATCATCAGGGCCATCTGCCAGAACCCCTGAACGACGAAGATAGTCGCGAATGTCAGCCAGGACAGGAGGGAGGCCAGCCGGACGATTCCCATGCCCCGGCCGGTGTGATCCGCGATCCAACCCCAGACGTTGGGGGCGACGATCTTGGTGGCTTGGAGAATGGCCATCAACTGGCCGATGGCCATGGCCGAATAGCCCAGGTCCTGGAGATAAAGCCCCCAGAAGGGCAGCATGGCCCCCAGGGAGGCGAAATAGAACAGGTAGAAGCTGGAGAGTCGCCAGTAAGGCATGCGGAGGGACCCGACCCTGGCCAGGCCGGGCCAGACTCAGGTCCTGGGCTGGGCCGGCAGGCGCGGCGCGCCGGGTCGGACCTCGGCGTTCTGGGCGCGGTGGCGCAGCCAATGATCCATCAGCACCAGGGCCAGCATGGCCTCGGCGATGGGCGTAGCGCGGATGCCGACGCAGGGATCGTGACGGCCCTTGGTGACGATCTCGGTGGCATTGCCATCCCCATCGACGGTGAGGCCCGGCAAGCGGATGCTCGAGGTCGGCTTGAGGGCCAGGCGGGCGACGATGTCCTGGCCACTGGAAATACCGCCCAGGATGCCGCCGGCATGGTTGCTCAGGAATCCCTCCGGCGTCATCTGGTCCCGGTGCTCGCTGCCCTTCTGGGTCACGCAGCCGAAGCCGGCGCCGATCTCCACCCCCTTGACGGCGTTGATGCTCATCAGGGCATGGGCGATGTCCGCGTCCAGGCGGTCGAAGATCGGCTCACCCAGGCCCGGGGGCACCCCCGTGGCGATCACGGTCACCTCGGCGCCGATGGAGTCCCCGGATTTACGCAAGGCGTCCATATAGCTTTCCAGCTCGGGGACGACGGCGGCGTCGGGACAAAAGAAGGGGTTGCGCTCCACCTCATCCCAGTCGAAGCCCTGGGGACGGATGGGCCCGAGCTGGGAGAGATAGCCCTGGACCCGGACCCCGAGCCGTTCGCGCAGATATTTCTTGGCGATACCGCCCGCGGCGACCCGGATGGCCGTCTCCCGGGCCGAGGACCGGCCACCACCCCGGTAATCCCGGCAGCCGTACTTGTAGCTATAGGTGTAGTCCGCGTGCCCGGGGCGGAATTTGGCCGCGATCTCGGCATAGTCCTTGGAGCGCTGGTCCTCGTTGTAGATCACCAGGGCGATGGGGGTGCCCGTGGTCCGGCCCTCGAAGACGCCGGAGAGGATCTGAACCCGGTCCGACTCCCGCCGCTGGGTCGTATGGCGGGACTGGCCGGGACGCCGCCGGTCCAGATCGACCTGCAAGTCCGCCTCGCTCAGCTGCAGCCCGGGCGGGCAGCCGTCGACGATACCGCCGATGGCGGCACCATGGCTCTCGCCAAAGCTGGTGGTGACGAAGCACTTGCCAAAGCTGTTGCCGGACATGAGGTTACGAGGCTCGACCGTGAGGAGGCGGGAAACCGGGATCAGGCATCACGACAGGGTGCGGGTCACGAGGGAATATCAGCATCAGAGATTGGACGTGGTCAGAAGATCCCCGGGATTCAGCCAGGTGTTGGCCCGCTCGATCGCCTCGCGATTCAGGCCGCTGGTGGCCTGATAGAGCTTGATCCCGTTGATGATGTATTCGTAACGGGCTGACAGATAGAGATATTCGTTCTCGAAGAGCTGCCGCTGGGCGTTGAGGACGTCCACCTGGGTGCGGGTACCGACCTCAAGGCCGGCCTGGGTGGATTCCAGGGTGCTGGTGGCGGAGACGATGGCCGCCTTGCGCGCCTCCACCTCGCTGATGCTGGACAGGACGCCGCGGAAGGCATCGGTGACCGCCTGGTTCACCCTGCGCCGGGCCTGGTCCAGTTGCTCCTGGGCCGCGCCCAGGCTATGCCCGGCCTGGCGGGTGCGTGAGACCACGGCCCCGCCCTGATAGATGGGGATGCTCAGATTCAACCCGATGTAAGAAGTATCGGTATCGTAACCGCCGAACATTTCCGACCCGCTGCGATCGAGGTTGTAGCCCGCCTGGAGGCCAAGGGTCGGATAATGGCCAGAACGCTGAATTTCGACCTCCTTCTTGGCTGCCGCCACCGCCATGGCCGCCGCCTGGATGTCGTAATTGTTCTCCAGGGCAACCTTGGTCCACTCTCCGATGTCGTTGGGCTCGGGGGGCGCCAGGGGCAGATTGTCCCCCAGGCGCGCCAGGGGGACGTTCACCGGACCGATGATGACGCGCAGGGCCTCCCAGGCATTGTCCAACTGGTTCTTGTTGGTGATGACCGTAGCGCGTGACCGGTCATAGGCGGCCTGGTTGTCATTGACGTCGGTGATCGCCACCAGGCCCACCTCGAAGCGCTGCTTGGACTGCTCCAACTGCCGCTCGTTGGCCCGCATCAGGGCCTCCGAGGACCGTACCAGGTCCGCGGCGCGCAGGACGTTGAAATAGGCCTCCGCGGTCCGCGCCATCAACTGGATCTGGCTGGTCTTGTATTGCGCCTCGGCCTGGGAGATGACGTCGTCCGACTGCTTGAGCCCGATCCACTGGGCGCGGTTGTAAACCGTCTGATTCAACTGGGCGGTGGCGGTGCCGGTGGAAAAATCTTCCCGCATGTTGCGCGTGGTGAGGCCAGTCTGGACGTCATAGGCCTCGACGTTCTGATAGGTGCCCGTGGCATTGACGCCGAAGTTGGGCAGCAGGAGGGCCAGGGCCTGGGGCTTGGTTTCCTTGGTCGCCAGGAGTTGCTGCTCCGCCTGCTTGAGCACTGGATCGCTCAGCACCGCCAGGTCGTAAATCTGGATCAGGTCCTCGGCATGGGCCAGGCCAGGACCCGTCAGGCTTAGGATCAGGGAGGCCATCAGGATAGGTCTACGCATGCTCTCGTTCCCCGTGAGGATGACGCCACTTGCGGGCGAAACCGGGAGATCACGTCGATCTCGCGGTGGTTCAACACATTACATGACATTGGATAACATCGCATTATAGGAGAGCCTTTCCGGCGGGCTCAATGCGAGGGATCAATGATCGGTCTCGGGAATAACCCTGGGTCCCGGCCGACGGCGCAGACCCCGGAGCCATTTTCCCGACCCTTCCGCCATGCCCTGGAACATGACATAAAGGCCAGGGATGACGAGGATGCCGAACAGGGTCGCCGCCAGCATGCCGCTGAGCACCGTGGTGCCCAGATGGACGCGGGAGTTGGCCCCGGCGCCGGTGGCGATCACCAGGGGCAGCAGGCCGATGATGAAGGCCAGGGCGGTCATGAGCACGGCGCGGAAGCGCATCCGCGCCCCCGCCAGGGCGGCGTCGTACAGGCCCTTGCCCGCCTCGTGCTGTTCCTTGGCGAACTCGACGATGAGGATGGCGTTCTTGGCCGCCAGGCCAATGAGCAGCACCAGACCGATCTGGGCGTAGAGATCGTTCTCCAGATGCCGCAGCATCAGCCCCCCCGCGGCGCCCAGGACCGCCACGGTGACCGAGGTCAGGACCGAGAAGGGGATGGTCCAGCTTTCATACAGGGCCACCAGGAACAGATAGCCGAAGAGCACCGCCAGGCCAAAGATGGCCGCCTCCACACCAGCGCTCTGCTGGGCCTCCTGCAGGGACATGCCGGTCCACTCGAAACCGAACCCCTGCGGCAGCGTCTGTTTAGAGACCGCCTCCATGGCCGCCATGGACTCGCCGCTGGTATAGCCATGGGCGGTGCTGCCGTTGATGGCGGCGGTGGGGAACTGGTTGTAGCGGAACACCAGATCGGCGCCCAGGTCGTCGCGCACCTGCGCCAGGACCCCGATGGGCACCATGGCGCCCGTGTTGGAACGGACATAGGTCTCCCCGATCTGGTCAACCCGGGCACCATGGCGCCCGTGTTGGAACGGACATAGGTCTCCCCGATCTGGTCAACCCG
>SBFV01000330.1 GCA_006227775.1 Gammaproteobacteria bacterium
CCGCTGCCCGCGCCGCCGGTGAAGAGCGGCGAGCCGTTGAAGACGATGGCAATGCGCGAGCCGGGCTTGTCGCGGTTGCCTTGTTGCCACGGCTGAAACTTGGCGATCATGTGGAGCAGAAAGAGCAGCGCGCCGTCGTTGATGCGTGGCAGCTTGCCGTTGTAGCCGCGAAAGTTGGGCCAGCGGTCGATCACCTTTTTTTCCCCCTTCCAGTCCACGCCAAAGGGCGGGTTGGCCAGCAGGTAGTCGAAACGCATGTCGGAGAACTGGTCGTTGGTCAGGGTGTTGCCGTATTCGATGCGGCTATCCTTGTGCCCCTTGATCAGCAGGTCGGAGGCGGCGACGGCGTAGGAGCGCGGGTTGTAGTCCTGGCCGTAGACCTTGACCGTGGCGTGTTCGTTGTGGGCGCGCAGCCAGTTCTGGCTTTCGGCCAGCATGCCGCCGGTGCCGCAGGCCGGATCGCAGATGGTGACGATCTTGCCCGCCTGGGTGAGCACCTGGGTATCGGGCTCCAGCAGCAGGTTGACCATCAGGCGGATGACCTCGCGCGGGGTAAAGTGGTCACCGGCCGTCTCGTTGGCCGCCTCGTTGAAACGCCGGATCAGGTCTTCAAACACCAGTCCCATGGTGATGTTGTCCACGTGGCGGGGGTGCAGGTCGATTTCGGCGAACTGCGAAACCACCTGATAGAGGCGGTTAGCCTCTTCGAGCTTTTCGATCTCCTTCTCAAACTCGAACCGTTCGAAAATCTTACGGATGTTCTCGGAAAAGCCATTGATATAATCGACCAGATGGCGGCCGATGTTGTCCGGGTCGCCCTTGAGCTTCCGGAAATCGAGCTGGCTGTGATTGTGAAAACCTAACGGCTGGCCGTCCTCGTCCTTGGCCAGTTCGTTCAGCACCCGGTCCACCAGTTGCGGGTCTTTGTCCTTCAAGGTGTCAAAACGCTTGAGCACCACTTCCTTGGTGGGGGCCAGCACAGCATCGAAACGGCGCAACACGGTTAACGGCAGCATGACCCGTTCGTACTGCGGCGGCCGATACGGCCCGCGCAGCAGATCGGCAACGGACCAGATGAAATTCGCAAGTTGCTGAAAATTCGCAGGTGTCATACGTTCGAATCCTTCTGATCGAGTTTCAGCTTGCCGCCGCAGATTTGTGATGCGCAGAAAGCGGTAAATTGCTTCATGGCCAGCTTCGACGGCACCGTCTTGCCGTTCTCTCAGCGATTGACCGTGGCGAAGCTCACCCCGAGGGCGTGGGCCAGCTCCTCCTGGGAGAGTGCCAGCTTCCGCCGGACCTCCTTGAGCGTTTCCGGGAACTTTTCGGGTTGGCGGGTCATGGCCACTGGGTATTTCCCGCTGATTGGACGAGGCGCAGTAGGCCGGGCGCGACGTTCCACTGGTGGCCGTCGTTGGTGGCGACGCTGGTGGTCTTCTTGTTGAGGCGCAGCACCATACCTTCCAGCATCCGGCCTTCCGGTGCCTGGGAGCCGACCAGGTCGCCCCTGGTCAAGCTGGTTATCAGCTTGGTGGCACGGATCTGGGATATGAGCTTGAGCCGTTCGACAATCAGCCGGTTGAGAAAGAGCGGATCCTCTTCGTTCAATCGCTTGATCGCCTACACGGCGGAGATGCGGTCGACGATCTTGACGCTGCCGGGTTTCATGACTGCGCCTCGTCTTTCAGCGCCTTGAGCAGCGGTAGCAGTTCGGGCACATCATCCTGGATGATGCTCCACAGGGTGTCGTCGTCGATGCCGAGGTAGCCGTGAATCAGGCTGTTGCGGGTGGCGATGATCATCCGCCAGGGGATTTCAGGGTGGGCGGCGCGAACTTCATCCGGGATATGGGTGGCGGCTTCGCCGATCAGCTCCAGATTGCGCAGGGTGGCGTCGTAGGTAAGACCGCTGGCCACAAAACCGGCCTGGCCGAGGCCGTCGGTGTAGGCAAGCACCTTCCCGGCGAAGTCGATCATGTCGTCGAGGTAGAAGCGCCATTCGCGCTGGCTGGCATCAGACATGGACCCGCTCCTGTTCGATGTAAGGGCGCATATCCGATCGCAGGGCCTTTTCAGTGACCAGGTCAACAGGGCAGCCGAACAGATCCTCTAGGTAGAACTGCACGCCGAAATAGCGCTTGGAGGTAGCCGGGCCGTCGAAGGCCACCAGCACATCGACATCGCTGCCGCTGCTCGCCGTGTCGCGAGCGGTGGAGCCGAACAGGGCCAGCCGGGTCACGCCGAAACGGGCCTGCAGCTCCGGCTTGCTGCTAGTCAGCAGTTCAAGAGCACGTTGTCTGTTCATCGCTCAGCCTCCAAAGGTAGTTCACCTTCCGGGCTTTAGCGCACCCGAAACCGCTGGGCGCACGCGAGCCATTAAAAAGAAAACCCGCCCAGTAACCAGACGCGGTTAGTGGGCGGGTATGACTTTTCTAAATGGTGGAGGCGGCGGGAATTGAACCCGCGTCCGCAAGTCCTCTGCCTAGAGATCTACATGCTTAGCCCTATCTATTGTGTTTAACCTTCCAGCGCCCGAAGGGCAGGGCACTCGGTCGGCGATTCCGAATTGGGTTTTAGCGGATCGGGTCCGGACCCCCCTCCCCGCGATCCCATGTGTTTTTACCCCTGGAATCCGCTCCCCACAGGCAGAGATCGGTCAGAGGCTCGCCGGATTAGGCGGCGAGAGCGTAGTTGTCGTCGTTGGCAACTGTTGGTTTGCGGATGGATTTACGAGGTACCCCGCACCTCGGCATGCACCCCAGGGTTCGCAACCCACGTCGAAAGCCATGTCGCCCCCTGAGTCGATGAGTTGGAAAGTATAGGGGGGGGCAAGTTCCCGGGCAATGGAAAAAATGTTCCTGCGATGATCGGGACGATCGAATGTTCGGGCGGTAGGGGTTAGGTAGTCCGGCGAATCCCCTCGCCTGTAGTGGGCTCGGTGGACCAGCGAGCCCTGTGACGGGGTGAGGGGCCAGATGTTTGGGGCGGGGCCCGCTATTTCTGCTTGAACAGCCGGTCCTTCTCCCGCAGCCAATCCCGATCCTTCTCGCTGTCGCGCTTGTCATGCAGCTTCTTACCCTTGGCCAGGCCGATCTCAAGCTTGGCTCGGCCCCGCTTCCAATACATGGCGGTGGGTACCAGGGTGTAGCCCGCACGCTCCACCAAGCCGATGAGGCGGTTGATCTCGCTGCGCTTGAGCAGCAACTTGCGGTCCCGGGTGGGATTGGGGGTCACATGGGTCGAGGCGCTGCTGAGGGCGGAAATGTGGCAGCCGAGGAGGTATGCCTCCCCCTGGATGATCCGTACGTAACTTTCCCGCAGTTGGACGCGACCGGCGCGGGCGCTCTTCACCTCCCAGCCCTCCAGGCTAATGCCGGCCTCGAAGCGCTGCTCGATGTGGTAGTCATGCCCCGCCTTCTTGTTGAGGGCAATGGTGGACTGTCCGGTTTTGGTTTTGGGTTTGGTGGCCATGTTCAAGAGTGTAAAGCATGGAGCTTCGGCGGAGAAAGCCACGTGAGGCTTTCGTCGGGTTGATTTTGGCGAGATCTCCGGCTATCTTAGCGCGCTCTTCAATTGGGAGGTTCTCATGCGTCAGCCCCTGGTTGCCGGCAACTGGAAAATGAATGGTTCCGTCGCGAGCGTGCGCGAGTTGCTGGCAGGAATCAAAGCAGGCGTGGCCGGTGTCCCCAGGTGCGAGGTGGCGGTATGCCCGCCCTTCATCTACATCCCTCAGGCGAGTGCCGAGCTGGCGGGTAGCCCGGTTTTCTGGGGCGCGCAGAATCTGTCCACCGAGGCGGCTGGTGCCTTTACCGGCGAGATCGCGGCTTCCATGTTGCTGGATTTCGGCTGCACCTATGTCATCGTCGGCCACTCGGAACGGCGTACCCTTTATGGTGAGGACGATGACGTGGTCGCGGCAAAGTTTGCCGTCGCCCGTGCCGCTGGTCTCAAACCTATCCTTTGCGTGGGCGAGACCTTGGGTGAGCGGGAGCAGGGCATTACCGAGCAGGTTATCGCCCGGCAGTTGGATGCGGTCATGGCCATGCAGGGGGCTGCGGTACTGGCGGATGGAGTCATCGCCTACGAACCCGTTTGGGCCATCGGCACCGGCAAGACGGCCACCCCTGCGCAGGCCCAGGAAGTCCATGCCTTTATCCGTGGACGGGTAGCCTCGCAAGCGCCCGAGGTTGCCGCCGGTTTGCGCATTCTATATGGTGGCAGCATGAAGCCGGGCAATGCCCCGGAGCTCATGGCTCAGCCGGATATCGACGGTGGTCTCATCGGTGGCGCCTCTCTGGTAGCCAGTGAGTTTCTGGGCATCTGCCAGGCCGCTCACGAAAGCGTCTGAGGACAAGATGCAAACTATCCTGACCGTCGTCCATCTCTTCCTGGCCCTGGGATTGATCGGGCTGGTGCTCATCCAGCACGGCAAGGGAGCTGACATGGGCGCGGCCTTTGGCAGCGGCGCCTCCGCCACGGTGTTCGGTGCCCGGGGCTCGGGAAATTTCCTGTCGCGAACCACGGCCATCCTGGCGGCACTCTTTTTTGTCACCAGCATGGTTCTGGCCTATTATGCATCCCAGGTCAGTGGGCCTCAGGGGCTCATGGACCAGATGGATCAGGTGCCGGTGGCGCCAGTAACGGTTCCTCCCATGAAGCGGGAGGAAATTCCAGGCATAGACCAAATGCCCGCCCCGGTTCCCGGACCAACTCCTTCCGCCGAGGTGCCGGCGGTCGATGCGCCGGTTCCGCTACAGGAATCCGCTCCCGTCGCCTTGACCCCGGCCGCCATGGAGGTTAGCGAGGAGAAGGTCGATGTGGTGGCGCCTTTGGTCGAGCAACCGCCGGCCGAACAGGCGGTTCCTGCTCTGGCCCCGGCCGAATCTCCAGCACCTAAGCAATAACCTTTGCAGCCGATGTGGTGAAATTGGTAGACACGCTATCTTGAGGGGGTAGTGGCGCAAGCCGTGCCGGTTCGAGTCCGGCCATCGGCACCATTGTCGACGAAAGGCGGGTCGTTTTAGCGGCCTGCCTTTTTCTTTTGGGGTCCGTGCCGTGGAGCGGCATTGCCGGCTGCAATATAAGCTATATAACTGATTGATTTAAAATTGAAGTATTGAAGCCTTCCGCTTGACAGGGGTCAAGGGGCTGCACTAGACTTCGTCACACTGTCTTACTTGCTCACTCAAAATAACCACATAGCAAGGGGAGGGGGGGTGTTAGAAAATTATCTTCCGATCCTGATCTTCATGGTCATCGGCTTGCTGGTGGGTGGTGGAGCCATGGTTGCCGGCTTCGTGCTAGGCGAGCACCGTCCCGACAGCCAAAAGAATTCTCCCTACGAATGCGGCTTCGAGGCCTTCGAGAGCGCACGGCTTAAATTCGATGTCCGCTACTACCTCGTCGCCATTCTCTTCATCATCTTCGATCTTGAGATAGCCTTCCTCTTCCCCTGGGCGGTCGCCCTTGATGGTTTGGGTATGGTGGGTCTGATCGCCATGGCTTTCTTTCTCGCCATTCTGGTGGTGGGTTTTGTCTACGAATGGAAGAAGGGGGCTTTGGAATGGGAATAGCCGGCATTCTGGAACAGGGCGTCATCACCACGACGGCGGACAAGCTCATCAATTGGGCGCGTACAGGCTCCCTGTGGCCCATGACCTTCGGTCTGGCTTGTTGCGCCGTCGAGATGATGCAGGCGGGCGCGGCACGCTACGATCTCGATCGTTTCGGGATCATCTTCCGCCCCAGTCCTCGCCAGTCGGATGTCATGGTCGTGGCGGGAACCCTCTGCAACAAAATGGCCCCGGCCTTGCGTAAGGTTTACGACCAGATGGCGGAACCCCGCTGGGTCATATCCATGGGCTCCTGCGCCAACGGTGGCGGTTATTACCATTACTCCTACTCAGTGGTGCGGGGTTGCGACCGTATCGTGCCGGTCGATATCTACATCCCCGGTTGTCCGCCTACCGCCGAAGCCTTGTTGTACGGCATCCTGCAGTTGCAGAACAAGATCCGCCGTACCAATACCATCGCCCGCTGATCCTTATTAATCCTATGGCATACCAGGAATCGAGAACTGGCGACGCCCGATTGGATGCGCTTGCGGCAGCCATCGATCGGCACTTCAAGGGCACCAGCTATCAGCTCGAGTTTGCCTGTGGCGAACTGACGTTGATCACGCCCGCGGAGGGTTGGCATGATCGCGCCCGGACGTTGCGCGATCATCCAGATTTCCACTTCGACCAGTTGATGGATGTCTCTGGCGTCGACTTTGGCGCTTACGGTCTGTCCGAATGGGAGACGGAGACGGCATCCAGCACGGGTTTCGGTCGTGGCGTGGATCAGGGCGACAGCGTCGCCACGGCCGATCCCCGTCGTTTCGCCTCCGTCTACCAACTCCTGTCGGTGACCCACAATCGGCGCCTGCGGGTCCGGGTCCATCTGGACGGGACTGAGCCGATCATCGACTCGGTGGTGGACCTCTGGAGTGTCGCGAACTGGTTCGAGCGGGAGGCCTTCGACCTCTTCGGTATCCTCTACCGGGGTCACCCGGATCTGCGTCGCATCCTCACCGACTACGGCTTCATCGGTTACCCCTTCCGCAAGGATTTTCCCGTCTCCGGCCACGTGGAGATGCGCTACGACCCGGAGCAGCAGCGCGTGGTCTACGAGCCGGTCAGCATCGAGCCGCGCGTCCTGGTGCCGCGGGTGATCCGCTCCGACAGCCGCTTCGGCGGCGATGCGCGGGACAGCGCCCATGCCTGAGATACGCAACTACACCCTCAATTTCGGTCCCCAGCACCCGGCCGCCCACGGCGTGCTGCGCCTGGTACTGGAAATGGACGGCGAGGTCATCGCCCGCGCCGATCCCCATATCGGCTTGCTCCACCGTGGCACCGAAAAGCTGGCGGAGACCAAGCCGTATAACCAGAGCATCGGTTACATGGACCGCCTGGACTACATGTCCATGCTCTGCAACGAGCATGGCTATGTGCGGGCCATCGAGCGGCTGCTGGGTATCGAGGCGCCCATCCGC
Source organism: Gammaproteobacteria bacterium (assembly GCA_006227775.1). Classification (GTDB taxonomy): domain Bacteria; phylum Pseudomonadota; class Gammaproteobacteria; order Chromatiales; family Chromatiaceae; genus M0108. Next base: position 7,036 of record SBFV01000330.1, read on the forward strand.
GCCCAGTACATCCGGACGATGTTCGATGAGATCACCCGGTTGCTGAACCATCTGCTCTGGCTGGGCACCCACGGTCTGGACGTGGGGGCGATGACCATGTTCCTGTATTGCTTTCGCGAACGGGAAGACCTGATGGACTGCTACGAGGCGGTTTCCGGCGCGCGCATGCATGCCGCCTACTACCGCCCCGGCGGGGTCTATCGTGACCTCCCCGACCAGATGCCGCGCTACCGCGAGGAGCGCAGCAAGTGGCATAGCGAGGCGGACTTCAAGCGCCGTAACGAGGCGCGTCAGGGCTCTCTCCTGGATTTCATCGAGGACTTCACCAACCGCTTCCCCGCTTATGTCGACGAGTACGAGACCCTGCTCACCGACAATCGGATCTGGAAGCAACGCACCGTGGGCATCGGCGTGGTCTCGCCGGAGCGCGCCCTCCAGCTTGGTTTCTCTGGCCCCATGATCCGCGGGTCCGGCTTTGCCTGGGACCTGCGTAAAAAGCAGCCCTACGCGGCTTACGACCTGGTAGATTTCGACATCCCCGTCGGCCAGAACGGTGATTGCTACGATCGCTATCTGGTCCGGGTGGAGGAGTTGCGCCAGTCCAACCGGATCGTCAAGCAATGCGTGGACTGGCTGCGGGAAAACCCAGGCCCGGTGATGATCGACGACCATAAGATAGCGCCACCGCCCCGGGCCGAGATGAAGGGAGACATGGAGGCCCTCATCCACCACTTCAAACTTTTCACCGAGGGTTATTGCCCACCCGCGGGCGAGGTCTATTCCGCGGTGGAGGCGCCCAAGGGCGAGTTCGGTGTCTACCTGATCTCCGATGGGGCCAACAAGCCCTACCGGGTCAAGGTACGCGCCCCCGGTTTCGCCCACCTCTCGGCCATGGACGAGATGGCCCGTGGCCACATGCTGGCGGACGTGGTTGCCATCATCGGTACCATGGACATCGTCTTCGGGGAGATCGACCGCTGATGAGTTTCCGGAGCGCACCCCTCACCATCCCGACCCCGCCCGAGGTCAAGGCCGGTCTCTTCACCCCCGAGATCCGCGCCGCCATCGATGCCCAGGTCGCCAAATACCCCGCCGAGTGGAAGCAGTCGGCGGTCATGCCGGCCCTGACCCTGATTCAGGACTGGAATGGGGGCTGGCTGTCGCGCCAACTTATGGACGATGTCGCCGCCTATCTCGACATGGCGGCCATCGCCGTCTATGAGGTAGCGACCTTTTACAACATGTATGACCTGGAGCCGACGGCCAAGCATAAGGTCTGCGTCTGCAACAGCGTTTCCTGCATGCTGAATGGCTCCGAAGACCTCATCCATCACGTCGAGCGCAAATACGGCGTCAAGCCCGGGCAGACGACCGCCGATGGCCGTTTCACCTTCAAGGAGGTGGAATGTCTGGGGGCCTGCCGCCACGCCCCGGCAGTGCTGATTGGTCATAGCTACCATGAGCACCTGACCCCGGCGGAACTGGACAAGCTGATCGAGGGGTTGGGCTAATGGTCGAGCGCCAGAACACCGTCTGCTTCCGCACTCTGCATCTGGAACGGCCCTGGACCCTGGAGGCCTACCGCGGCATTGGTGGTTACGCGCAATGGGAGAAGATTCTGCGCGATCGGCCGGACCCGGATGCCCTCATCGCCGAGATCAAGCTCTCCAACCTGCGCGGCCGCGGGGGGGCTGGCTTCCCCACCGGCCTCAAGTGGAGCTTCATGCCACGCACGACACCGGGCCAAAAGTACATCGTCTGCAACTCGGACGAGGGAGAACCCGGGACCTGTAAGGATCGCGACATCCTGCGTTACAACCCCCACCAACTCATCGAGGGTATGGCCATCGCCGGCTATTGCATTGGGGCCACGGTGGGTTACAACTATATCCGCGGCGAGTTTTACGAGCCTATCTCCCGTTTCGAGGCGGCCATCGCGGAGGCCTACGCCGCCGGGCTGCTGGGTAAGGACGTCGCCGGGAGCGGCATCGATTTCGACCTTTACACCCATCTTGGGGCTGGGGCCTATATCTGCGGCGAGGAGACGGCCCTGCTGGAGTCCATCGAAGGCAAGAAGGGGCAGCCGCGCTTCAAGCCCCCCTTCCCGGCCCAGTTCGGTCTCTACGGTCGTCCCACCACCATCAACAACACCGAATCCCTGGCCTCGGTGCCGGTGATCCTGGAAAAGGGCGGCCTGTGGTTCCTGGAGCAGGGCTTGCCCAACAACGGCGGCCCCAAGCTGTTCTCGATCAGCGGCCATGTCGAGAAGCCCGACAATTTCGAGGTTCCCCTCGGCACCCCCTTCAAGGAGCTGTTGGCCCTGGCCGGCGGCGTCCAGGGCGGGCGCAAGCTCAAGGCGGTTATTCCCGGCGGTTCCTCCGTCCCGGTGGTGCCGGGCGAGGTGATGATGGGCGTCAACATGGATTACGACAGCCTTACCAAGGTCGGCTCCATGCTGGGTTCCGGGGCGGTCATCGTCATGGCCGAAGGGACCGACATGGTCAAGGTGCTGGCCAACCTGTCCCATTTCTACGCCGCCGAGTCCTGTGGCCAGTGCACACCCTGCCGGGAGGGGACCGGCTGGCTGGCGCGGGTGCTGCATCGCATCCTCCATGGCCAGGGGCGGCCGGAAGACCTGGACCTCCTCGATAGCGTGGCCGGTCACATCGGTGGGCGTACCATCTGCGCCCTGGGCGATGCGGCGGCCATGCCGGTGCAGAGCTTCCTCAAGCACTACCGCCATGAGTTCCAGCACTACATCGAGCACGGCCGCAGCCTGGTCGGGACCGCTGGATAGGCCGGCCTGCCACTGAGACAGCGCAATGACGGACAAGATCACCATTGAGATCGACGGTCGCGCCTGCGAGGCGACCCCGGGTGAGATGATCATCGCGGTCGCTGACCGCGAGGGTATCCCGATCCCGCGTTTCTGCTATCACAAAAAGCTCTCCATCGCCGCCAACTGCCGTATGTGCCTGGTGGAGATGGAACAGAACGGGCGGCCCTTTCCCAAGCCCGTGCCCGCCTGTGCCACGCCGGTCTGCGCCGGCCTCAAGGTGCAGACCCGCTCCCCCAAGGCCATCGAGGCGCAGAAGGGGACCATGGAATTCCTGCTTATCAACCATCCGCTGGATTGCCCCATCTGCGATCAAGGCGGGGAGTGCGAGCTGCAGGATGTCGCCATGGGGTATGGTCGTGACGTCTCGCGCTACATGGAGCGTAAGCGCGTGGTGATGGACGAAGACCTGGGCCCCCTCATCGCCACCGACATGACCCGTTGCATCCACTGCACCCGCTGCGTCCGCTTCGGGGCGGAGATTGCCGGTGTGCGGGAACTGGGTGCTACCGGGCGCGGGGAGGGGATGCGCATCGGGACCTTCGTCGAGCACACCATGGCTCACGAACTGTCGGGCAACATCATCGATCTTTGTCCGGTCGGCGCCCTGACCTCCAAACCCTACCGTTTCCATGCCCGTGCCTGGGAGTTGTCCCAGGCCCCTGGCCTCGCCCCCCACGATGCCCTGGGCTCCAATCTGAATCTGCATCTGCGCCGTAACCAGGTGCTGCGGGTGCATCCTCGGGAGAACGAGGCCATCAACGAGACTTGGCTGTCGGATCGGGACCGTTTCAGCTACGAGGGGCTCTACAGCCCGGACCGTCTGACTAGCCCCCTGGTCAAGAAGGACGGCGCCTGGCAACCGATCGGCTGGTCCGAGGCCCTGCAACTGGCCGCCGCCCGGCTGAAGGCCGCCGGCTCAAGCCTGGGAACCCTGATGTCTCCCGCCTCGACCCTGGAAGAGATGTACCTCGCCCAGAAGCTCACGCGGGGTCTGGGGTCTCCCGATATTGACAGCCGTCTGCGCCAGCAGGACTTTCGCGGCGACGGCACCGACCCGCTTTTCCCCTGGCTGGGGGTATCCATCGCCGCCGTCGAACGGCAGCAGGCCATCCTGCTGGTTGGGTCCGACCTCCGGGCCGAAGTCCCCCTCCTGGCCCACCGCGTCCGCAAGGCGGTCATGGATCAGGATGCCCGCGTCTTCGTCGTCAACCCTTATCGGCTTGATCTGACTTTCCCGGCCGAACAGTTCCCAGGTACGCCCACCGCCAACCTCGGGGATCTGGCCGCCATCGCCAAGGCCCTGGGGGTCAAGGCCGCGGGCGCGCTCCAGGACCTGATCGGTCAGGCTGAACCGGCTTCCCCCCATCAGGCCGTGGCCGATGCCCTGCGCCAGGCCGAGCGGGGGCTGATCCTGTTAGGCGCCTTGGCCGCCGCCCAGCCGGACTATACCCTGCTCAAGGCCCTGGGCGGTGCCATCGCCCAGGCCGCTCGGGTCGAGTTGGGTTTCATTCCGGCGGCCGCGAATGCCCTTGGCGCCCATCTGGCCGGGGCCCTGCCCCAGGTCGCCCCCGGTGCCCACGAGCCCGAAACGGTCGGCGCCGCGGCTACCGCAATGCTGGCCCAGCCACGCCGGGCCTATTTGCTCTGGAACCTGGAACCCGGCCATGACCTGGTCGACCCCGCCTTGGCCCTCAAGGCCCTGGGACAGGCCGATTTCGTTTTGGCCTGCGTGAGTCATCGCGGTCCCTCCCTGGAGGCGGCTGCCGACCTGCTGCTCCCCATCGCCGCCTATACCGAGACCTCGGGGACCCTGGTCAATGCCGAGGGCACCTGGCAGGAGTTTCGTGGCGCCGTCACCCCGCCGGGCGAGTCCCGTCCGGGCTGGAAGGTGTTGCGGGTCCTGGGCAATCTCCTCGATCTGGCGGGCTTCGAGCAGGACAGCTCGGCCCAAATCGCCGCCGAGGTGCGCGCCCTCTGCGCGGGTCTGAGCCCCGGCAATTCCCCGCGTGGCGAGGTCAAGGCCAGTCCGGCCTTCCCCGCCAGCCTGTGGCGCATTGGTAACGTGCCTCTCTACCGACTCGACCCTCTGGTCCGTCGTGCCCCAGCCCTGCAACGGGCCCCGGGCGCGGGCTGCTTCCGGGTCCATCTCCATCCGGATCAGGCCAGCGCCCTGGGTCTGGCGGCGGGGGACGAGGTGCTCCTCACCCAGGGGGAGGCCAGCGCTCGTACCCAGGTCAGCCTGAGCGAGGCGGTCCCGCCAGGCTGCGCCCGCGTCCCCGCGGCGGTGGCCGGCAGCGAGACCCTGGGCGTACAGATCGGCCCCATTTCGATCGCCAAGGCATGAGGGCGGAATGACCCATGATTGAGCTCTGGAATTCCCTGCCGGAGGTGATCCGGATCCTGGTGAAGATCGTGGTGATCCTCGCCCCGCTCATGGGCCTGGTGGCCTATTACACCCTGGCGGAGCGCAAGATCATCGGCTACATGCAGATCCGCATCGGCCCCAACCGCGTCGGGCCCCGTGGCTTGCTCCAGCCCATTGCCGACGCGGTCAAGCTGATGTTCAAGGAGATCATCCTGCCGACCCGAGCGGACAAGACCCTGTTTATCATCGCCCCCCTGCTGACCCTGGGACCGGCCTTGGCGGCCTGGGCGGTCTTTCCCTTCGACGAGGGACTGGTCCTGGCGGATATCGACGCTGGCCTGCTCTATATCCTGGCCCTGACCTCCCTGGGGGTTTACGGGGTCATCATCGCCGGCTGGGCTTCCAACTCCAAGTACGCCCTCCTCGGCGCCATGCGTTCCGGGGCTCAGATCGTCGCCTACGAAATCGCCATGGGTTTCGCCCTGGTCGGGGTCCTGGTCGCCGCCGGCAGCCTCAACCTGGGCGATATCGTCAAGGCTCAGGAAGGCAATCTCCTCACCTGGTTCTGGCTCCCCCTGTTGCCCCTCTTCCTCATCTATTTCATCGCCGGCGTGGCCGAGACCAACCGCGCGCCTTTTGACGTGGCCGAGGGAGAGTCGGAGATCGTGGCCGGTTTCCATGTCGAATACTCGGGCATGACCTTCGCCGTCTTCTTCCTCGGCGAATACGCCAACATGATCCTCATCTCCGCCCTCTCCGCGACCATGTTCCTCGGGGGCTGGCTGTCCCCCTTGCCGGCGACCTGGGTGGAAGGCGTCTTCCTCCTTGACAGCGGCTTCCACTGGTTGCTGCTCAAGACCTTCTTCTTCATGTTCCTCTTCCTCTGGTTCCGTGCGACCTTCCCCCGCTACCGCTATGACCAGATCATGCGCCTGGGTTGGAAGGTCTTCATCCCGATCACCATCGTCTGGATCTTGGTCGTCGGGCTTGCGGTTGTGTACAAGCTGCCGCCCTGGTGGTCGGCCTAAGGTCGGGAATCGAGTCATGCTGCAAACCATGCGCGACTATCTGCGGAGTCTGCTGCTGCTGGAGCTCTTCCAGGGGCTCGGCGTCACCGGCCGCTACCTCTTCAAGACGAAGTTCACCGTTCAGTACCCGGAGGAGAAGGCACCCATCTCCCCGCGTTTTCGGGGACTCCATGCGCTGCGCCGCTACGAGAATGGCGAGGAGCGCTGCATCGCCTGCAAGCTGTGCGAGGCAACCTGCCCGGCCCTGGCCATTACCATCGAGGCAGAGCCCCGCGCCGACGGCAGCCGCCGCACCACCCGATACGACATCGACCTTTTCAAGTGCATCTACTGCGGTTTCTGCGAGGAATCTTGCCCCGTGGATTCCATCGTGGAGACGAGCTGTTACGAATACTGCTTCGAGAACCGCGGCGAACACATCATGACCAAGGAGCGGCTGCTGGCTATCGGCGACCAATTCGAGGCCGAGATCGCGGCGGCCCGGGCGGCGGATGCCCCCTACCGCTAGGGCCTGACCCAACATGCCCGTCAAACCCACTTCGCCCGAACGCACCTAAACCGGACAGGACCACCCCATGGGCTTCGAAAAGTTTCTCTTCTATGTCCTGGCGGCGACCCTGATCGCCGCGGCTGGCATGGTGGTCACGCGCCGCAACCCGGTCCATGCCGTCCTTTTCCTGGTGGTTGCCTTCGTCACCAGCGCCATGCTCTGGATGTTGCTGGAGGCGGAGTTCCTCGCCATCAGCCTGGTCCTGGTCTACGTCGGCGCCGTCCTGGTGCTCTTCCTGTTCGTCATCATGATGCTGGACGTGGACATCGCCACCCTCAAGGCCCAGTTCATCCGCCATCTGCCCTTGGCGCTGGTGGTCGGTGTCATTATGCTGGTGGAGATCTTTCTCGTGGTCGGGCCGGGCAACTTTGGGGGCGAATCCTTCCCCAATCCCGCGCCACAGGGCCCCGACTACAGCAATACCCGCGAACTGGGCCTGGTGCTCTACAGCGCCTATCTCTATCCTTTCGAGATCGCCGCCGTCATTCTGCTGGTGGCCATCGTCGCCGCCATCCGCCTGACCCTGCGGCATCGCCCCGATACCAAGTATCTGGACCCCTCGAAGCAGGTCTTTGTTCGCAAGGGCCCCGACCGCGTGCGCCTGATCCGCCTGCAGCCGGAACCGCGGCGGGTGACACCCAAAGCCAACCCCGCCTCTGGCCCGGAGAACGAGGAATGATCGAGCTCTCTGACTATCTGATGCTGAGCGGTATCCTGTTCGCCATCAGCATCGCCGGCATCTTCATCAACCGCAAGAATCTCATCGTGCTGCTGATGTGCATCGAACTGATGCTGCTGGCCGTCAATACCAACTTCATCGCCTTTTCCCACTTTCTGGGTGATATGGCCGGCCAGGTCTTTGTTTTCTTTATCCTCACCGTCGCGGCCGCTGAAGCTGCTATCGGCCTCGCCATCCTCGTGGTCCTCTTCCGCAGTCGCCGCACCATCGATGTCGAGGACCTGGATGCCCTCAAGGGCTGAATCAGGATGATGAAGTGGATTTAAGGGGATTTCCAGGCCGACCTGATTCGTCTTCCCAATCGGTATCCAGCGCAACAGACCCGAACAAGCCGCCGAAAGAGCACAAGAGCAGATGGAAAACGTCTACCTGACTATCGTCCTCGCCCCGTTGCTGGGGTCCATCATCGCCGGGTTCTTCGGGGGCCGGATCGGTCGGGCGGGGGCCCACTGGGTGACCATACTGGGGGTTGGGCTCTCCTGTCTGCTGTCGCTCTACGTTGTCGTTGGCTTCGTGCGGGGCACCCTCCGAGTCTTCGACGGCCCGGTCTATACCTGGATGGTCAGCGGGGGTATCCAGTTCGAGATCGGATTCCTGGTCGACAAGCTCACCGCGCTGATGATGGCGGTGGTGACCTTCGTTTCGCTCATGGTGCATATCTACACCATCGGTTACATGGCGGACGATGAGCACAACTGGCCCAAGGAGTCCCTGGCCGGGAAGAATGGTTACCAGCGCTTTTTCAGCTACATTTCTCTGTTCACCTTCTCCATGCTGATGCTGGTGATGTCGAACAACTTTCTCCAGCTATTCTTCGGCTGGGAGGCGGTGGGCCTGGTTTCGTACCTGCTCATCGGTTTCTGGTCGGTGCGCGAGTCGGCCATCTTCGCCAACCTCAAGGCCTTTTTGGTCAACCGGGTGGGTGACTTCGGGTTCATCCTCGGCATCGCCGCCGTGGCCATGTACTTCCAATCCCTGGATTATCGGGAGGTGTTCGCCGCGGCCCCGCAACTGGCCAACGTCCAGATCCCCATCTGGGGAGACACACACTGGTCTTTGATGACGGTCATCTGCGTCCTGCTCTTCATCGGCGCCATGGGTAAGTCCGCCCAGGTACCCCTGCACGTCTGGCTGCCGGACTCCATGGAAGGTCCGACCCCGATCTCCGCCCTGATCCATGCCGCCACCATGGTCACCGCTGGTATCTTCATGGTGGCGCGCATGTCGCCCCTTTATGAACTGTCGGAGACGGCCCTCAGCTTCGTCATGATCATTGGCGCCACCACGGCCTTCTTCATGGGTCTGATCGGGCTGGTCCAGAACGACATCAAGCGGGTGGTGGCCTATTCCACGCTCTCTCAGCTCGGCTACATGATCACAGCCCTGGGGGCATCCGCCTATGCCGCGGGCATCTTCCACCTCATGACCCACGCCTTCTTCAAGGCATTGCTCTTCTTGGCGGCGGGATCGGTCATCATCGCCATGCATCACGACCAGGACATCCGCAACATGGGGGGGCTGCGCAAGTATCTCCCCATCACCTGGATCACCTTCCTGCTGGGTTCCCTGGCCTTGATCGGTTTCCCGGGGTTCTCAGGTTTCTTCTCCAAGGATGCCATCATTGAGGCGGTGCATCTGTCCCAAGTGAGCGGGGCGGGGTACGCGAGCGTCCTCCTGACCCTGGGTGTCTTCATTACGGCCCTGTACAGCTTCCGGCTCTATTTCCTCGTCTTTCACGGGCGGGAGCGGATGGACGAGCATACCCGTCATCACCTCCACGAAACCCCGGCGGTGGTCTGGGTGCCTTTGGCCCTGTTGGCGGTACCCTCGGTTGTCATCGGCTGGTTGACGGTGGAGGCGGTACTCTTCGGCGACTGGTTCAAGGATGTCATCATGGTCGCGCCACACCATGATGTCCTGGCCCAGATGGGGGCTGGTTATCACGGCCAGGTCGGGTTCGTCCTCCATGGCCTTATGGCGCCACCCTTCTGGTTGGCCATGGGCGGTCTGGCCCTGGCCTGGTACATCTATATGATGAAGCCCGTCATCGCCGGTTATCTGATGGTCCGGTTCGGGGTCCTCTACCGGATCCTCGACGGTAAATATGGCTTTGACCAGCTCAACATGGCCCTCTTCGCCGGGGGCAGCCGAGGACTGGGCAAACTCTTCTGGAAGACCGGTGATCAGAAGATCATCGATGGCACCCTGATCAATGGTTCGGCCCACGGGGTGGGTTGGATCGCGGAGCGCCTGCGTTGCATCCAGACCGGCTATCTTTATCACTATGCCATCGCCATGATTCTTGGGCTGGTGGTCCTGCTGACGGTCTTCGTGACCTTCTGATTGCCGAGGGAGACCGCTGACCATGCAATTCGCGCTTCCGGTTCTGACGCTGTGCATCTGGCTCCCCATCGTTGGCGGCCTGGCGGTCCTGACGAGTGGCGACAAGTCACCCGATGTCTCCCGCTGGGCGGCGCTGGGTTTTTCGGTGTTAACCTTTTTGATCAGCCTTCTGCTGTGGACCGGTTTCGACCCCGCTTCGGCGGAGATGCAGTTCGTTGAAATCGCCCCCTGGATACCGAGCTTCAATGCTTGGTATCACCTCGGGGTGGATGGCATCTCCATGCCGCTGATCATCCTCACCACCTTCATCACTATCCTGGTGATCATCGCCGGCTGGGAAGTCATCCACTACAAGCCGTCCCAGTACCTGGCCGCCTTCCTCATCATGGAGGGGGTCATGGTGGGCGTATTCTCCGCCCTGGACGCGGTCCTGTTCTATGTCTTCTGGGAAGCCATGCTCATCCCGATGTTCATCATCATCGGGGTCTGGGGCGGGCCCAATCGGGTCTATGCCACCATCAAGTTTTTCCTTTATACCTTTTTCGGCTCGGTGTTCATGCTGGTCGCCCTGATCTACATGTATTTCAAGTCAGGTTCCTACAGCATTCTGGATTTTCAGCAACTGCCCCTGAGCCTTACTGAGCAGGTCTGGATCTTCCTGGCCTTCCTGGCGGCCTTCGCCGTCAAGGTGCCCATGTGGCCGGTTCATACCTGGTTGCCGGATGCCCACGTCGAGGCCCCGACCGGCGGTTCGGTGATCCTGGCGGCCATCATGCTCAAGATTGGTGGATATGGCTTCCTGCGCTTCAGTCTGCCCATCACCCCCGACGCCAGCGCTACCCTCGACTGGCTGGTGATCGCCATGTCCCTCATCGCTGTGGTCTATATCGGTTTTGTCGCGCTGGTGCAGCAGGACATGAAGAAACTGATCGCCTACTCCTCGATCGCCCACATGGGTTTCGTCACCCTGGGCTTCTTCATCGCCTTCACCATTTTCAACCGGTCCGAGGCCGAAGGCGGCGTCGTCCTGGGCATGGCTGGCGGCATGGTCCAGATGGTGTCCCATGGCTTCATCTCGGCGGCTATGTTCCTGTGCGTCGGCGTGCTCTATGACCGTCTCCATTCCCGCGAGATTTCCACCTACGGCGGCGTCATCCATCGGATGCCCGTATTCGGTGCCCTGATGGTATTTTTCGCCATGGCCAATGCGGGCCTCCCGGGCACCTCCGGTTTCGTTGGCGAGTTCATGGTCATTCTGGCGAGCTTTCAGGCCGATTTTTGGTATGCCTTCCTAGCCGCCACCACCCTGATCCTGGGGGCCGCCTATACCCTGTGGATGGTCAAACGGGTTGTCTATGGGCCCGTGACCAGCGACAAGGTGGCGGGGCTGCGGGACGCCAACGGGCGTGAGATCCTGGTATTGGGGACCCTGGCCATCGCCGTTCTGGCCCTGGGTGTCTGGCCCGATCCCCTGGTGAACGTAATGGATGCCAGCATCCAAAATCTGGTTCAGCACATCGGGGTCTCCAAAATCGCGGCTGGCCCAGCGGCGGTCGCGGCCCTGCCCTGACCCTTAAAGAGACCTTAGCGTGAAAGTCGCCAGCCGCAGCTTTATCTCGGGTGTGGCGGTACCACTCATGACAGTTAGCCCGGGGCATCCTCCGAGCGCGGTTCCCCTCGACAGCGGAAGATCAGAATGACCTTCGATTACGCCCAGTTAGTACCCCTCGTCCCGGAGATCGCGGTCTTGGCGCTCGCCAGCATTCTGCTGCTGGTGGATCTCTGGCTCAAGGACGATGACAAGGGTAAAAATCACCTCATCGCGGTGTTCGGGTTGGTGGTGGTCATCGGTCTCACGGGCCTCGTCGGGAGCGAACACCGGGAGATCGTCCTTAACGGTTCCTATATCCGGGACCCCATGAGCGATGTCCTCAAGATTGCCATCCTGGTGATCAGCCTGCTCTCATTCGTCTATTCCCGTGACTATCTGCGGGATCGTGGCATGCTGGTGGGTGAATTCTATGTGCTGACCTTGTGCGCGGTGCTGGGCATGATGGTCATGGTTTCCGCCAACAGCTTCCTGACCCTGTACCTGGGGCTTGAATTGCTGGCGCTGTCCCTGTACGCCCTGGTTGCCTTCGACCGTGACAGCCCGAGTGGGGCCGAAGCCGCCATGAAGTATTTCGTGCTGGGCGCCCTGGGTTCCGGTCTGCTGCTCTATGGCATCTCCATGCTTTATGGCGCCTCGGGGTCGCTGGAACTTGGCCCCGTGGCACGGGCGGTGGCCTGGCAGGGAGCGGACAATCAGGTCCTGGTTTTCGGTCTGGTCTTCGTCGTCATTGGTATCGGTTTCAAATTTGGCGCCGTCCCCTTCCACATGTGGGTACCTGATACCTATCAGGGGGCTCCCAACCCGGTGGTGCTCTTCCTCGGCAGTGCCCCCAAGATAGCCGCCTTCGCCCTGGCTTTCCGTCTTCTCGTCGATGGGCTGGGGCAACTGCATGGCGACTGGCAGGGCATGCTGGTCATCCTGGCGGTCATATCCCTGGCGGTAGGTAACATCGTCGCCATCGCTCAGACCAACATCAAGCGCATGCTCGCCTATTCGACCATCTCCCATGTGGGGTTCATCTTTCTCGGTCTTCTGGCCGGTACGGTTGAAGGTTTCGCCGCGGCCATGTTCTACGCCATCGTCTATGCCCTGATGGCCGCCGGTGGTTTCGGTCTGCTGGTGATGATGAGCCGCCAGGGGCATGAAGTCGAACGACTGGACGATCTCAAGGGTCTCAACGAGCGCGATTCCTGGCAGGCGGCCATGATGGCCCTGGTCATGTTCTCCATGGCCGGGGTTCCACCTACCGTTGGTTTCATGGCCAAGTTGCTGGTGCTTGACGCCGTTATCAGCATCGGCTTCTGGTGGCTGGCCCTGATCGCCGTTTTCTTTTCCGTCATTGGGGCCTTCTACTACCTGCGGGTGGTCAAGATCATTTACTTCGACCAGCCGGAGATCGCCGGGCCCCTCGTGGTTGGCACGGGCGCCCGCTTTGCGCTTTCCTTCAACGGCTTGGCGATCCTCTTCCTGGGCATCTTTCCGGCCAGCCTCCTGGCTTACTGTCAGGCGGCTTTCGCCTGAATCGCACTGGCCAAGGGCCGGAGCCTTCGCGAGCCAACTCAAAGACCCTTCCCGCGCGGGAAGAATCCAGCCTGCTGGTTGAGCATACGGCAGCTATTCCCCGGGCGGAACTGACAACCAGCCCCGGGGTCTTGCCCCATCCCGGCACACACTGGAGCGGCCATAGGCTCGGCCTATCGATCGAATCAGCACTGCCCATTGGTTTTTTCGCAGTTCAGGGATTAAGCTGTGTCGTGCGCTTAGCGTGTACCTAACCAACACTGAACCTGATCATTCCGCTTGGAGGAAATCAATGGAACTCAAGGGCAGCAAGACCGAACAGTGCCTCAAGGAGGCCTTCGCCGGCGAATCCCAGGCCAACCGCCGTTACCTCTACTTCGCCGCCAAGGCGGATGTCGAGGGCTACAACGACGTCGCCGCCGTTTTCCGTTCCACCGCCGAAGGTGAGACCGGCCATGCCCATGGCCACCTGGAGTACCTGGAGGCTTCCGGCGACCCCGCCACCGGCCTGCCGATCGGCGGCACCAGTGACAACCTCAAGGCCTCCATTGCCGGCGAGACCCACGAGTACACCGACATGTACCCGGGAATGGCCAAGACAGCCCGTGATGAAGGCTTTGACGAGATCGGCGACTGGTTCGAGACCCTGGCCAAGGCCGAGCGGTCCCACGCCAACCGCTTCCAGAAGGCCCTGGACGCCCTCGACGCCTGATAGACGATGCGCGGCGGCCTAGTTGGCTGCCGCCATCAAGGTCCCGGGGTGATGGGGAGCGAAAGACCCTCTCCCCGGGCACTGGCGCTCAGTCTCTCGACAAGAAGGGCTCATCTGACTGGTGCTCATTTGCGGCCCTTCGACATCCAGAATCACTCAGGAGCAAGCCCATGCCCGCTCGCGAAGGAAGCCTTGAAGCTCCCACCAGGCACAGTCTCGATTGGACCAATCCCAAGTTCTACGACGAGGAGGACCTGTTCAAGGAGTTGGAGCGGGTTTTCGATATCTGTCACGGTTGCCGGCGTTGCGTCAGCCTGTGCCAGTCCTTTCCGGAACTTTTCGACCTGGTGGACGAATCTCCCACCATGGAATTGGACGGTGTCGCCAAGGCCGATTACTGGCGGGTCGTGGACCACTGCTACCTGTGCGACCTCTGTTTCATGACCAAGTGTCCCTATGTGCCTCCTCACGCCTGGAATCTGGACTTTCCCCATCTCATGCTGCGCGCCAAGGCGGTCAAGTTCAAACAGGGGAAGACCAAGCCACGGGACAAGATCCTTTCCAGCACCGATGCCGTGGGTGCCCTGGCCAGCCTGCCCGGTGTGTCAGGCATCGTCAACGCCGTCAATAAATCCGACCTTGGTCGCAAGGCCCTGGAGGTAACCCTGGGTGTTCACCCCCAGGCCCGTATTCCGGAGTACCACTCCAATACCTTGCGTAAGCAACTGGCGAACAAGGTTAGTCGCCAGGTTACGGGAGAGGCGGCGGGGAACACCACCGGTAAGGTGGCCCTCTTCACCACCTGCTACAACAACGTCAACGAGCCCGATGTGGGTATGGATCTGGTGGCGGTCTTCGAGCACAACGGCATTCCTATCACCATTCCGGTCAAGGAGAAGTGCTGCGGTATGCCCAAGCTCGAACTGGGGGATCTGGATACCGTCAAGGCCCACATGGAGGAGAACATCCCGGTCCTGCTGCAACTGGTTGACGCAGGCTGGGACATCGTCGCCCCCATCCCCTCCTGCGTCCTTATGTTCAAGCAGGAACTACCGTTGATGTTCCCTCAGGATGCCCGGGTGCGGAAGATCCGTGAGCGCATCTACGATCCCTTCGAGTACCTGATGCTGCGCCACAAGCACGGCAAACTGCGTACTGATTTCAAGCAACCCCTGGGCACTGTCGCCTACCATGCGGCCTGCCACCAGCGGGTGCAGAACCTGGGGCAGAAGACCCGGGAGGTGCTGGCCCTGATCCCGGACACCAAGATTGAGATCATCGAGCGCTGCTCTGGCCATGACGGTACTTACGCCGTCAAAAAGGAATACCACGAGTACTCGATGAAGATCGTCACCCCGGTCGTCAACAAAGTGAAGCAGCTCAAGCCGGACTACTACGGCAGTGACTGTCCCATGGCCGGCCAGCACATCGGTCATGGCCTCAAGGACGGTACCGCGCCCAAGCACCCGCTGACCTTGCTGCGTATCGCCTACGGCCTTTGATGCCCTTGGATTTGAGGAGGTATCTCACCCATGAGCCAACTGACCGCCGCCGATCTCTACAGCCTCGAGCAGTATGCCAAGATTCGTAAGGAATTCCGCGCCAAGGTCATCGACCACAAGCGCAACCGCAAGGTCCACATCGGCCCCAACGCCACCCTCTATTTCGAGGACCGGCTGACCATGCAGTACCAGATCCAGGAGATGCTGCGCATCGAGCGCATCTTCGAGGAGGAGGGCATCCAGGACGAGCTCAATGCCTACAATCCCCTGATCCCGGATGGCCGTAACTTCAAGGCCACCTTTATGGTGGAGTTTCCCGACATTGAGGAGCGCAAGGTCGCACTGGCCCGGCTGATCGGTATCGAGGACCGGGTATGGCTCCAGGTTAGCGGCCATGACCCGGTTTTCGCCATCGCCGACGAAGACCTGGAACGGGAAAACGACAGCAAGACTTCCTCGGTGCATTTCCTGCGCTTTGAAGTGAGCGATGCCATGGCGGCCGCCCTGAAGGCGGGAGCCGCCCTATCCCTGGGAATTACTCACCCCAATTACGACTACCGGGTCGAGGCCGTGCCCGCCACCCGCGAATCCCTGACCGCCGATCTGGCCTGAGCCTGAACACCATTTATGCCCAGTCTTTTTGAGCCCATTCGCATCGGCGCCTGGGAATTGCCCCATCGAATTCTCATGTCGCCTCTGACCCGCACCCGCGCCGGTTTCGGCCGGGTGCCTACCCCACTCATGGCCGAATACTATGTTCAGCGCGCCAGCGCGGGCCTGATCATATCGGAGGCCACCTCCGTCGATCCCCATGGGGTGGGCTATTACGACACCCCCGGCATCTGGTCCCCGGAACAGGTCGCCGGCTGGCGTCAGGTCACCCAGGCCGTCCACGCCGCCGGGGGTCGCATGGTGCTGCAACTCTGGCACGTGGGTCGCATCTCCGATCCCATATTCCTCAATGGGGACTTTCCCGTCGCTCCCAGCGCCATCGCCGCCGCGGGCCACGTGAGCCAGCTCAGGCCCGAAAAGCCCTATGTCGTCCCCCGCGCCCTCGCCACCGAGGAGATTCCGGCCATCGTCGCCGCTTTCCGCCGGGGAGCCGAGAACGCCAAGGCCGCCGGCTTCGACGGGGTCGAGATCCACGGCGCCAATGGCTATCTGCTTGACCAGTTTCTCCAGGACGGCACCAACCAACGCACCGATGCCTATGGCGGCCCCATCGAAAACCGCGCCCGACTCATGCTGGAAGTCATCGATGCCTGCATCGCCGTCTGGGGCGCCGACCGGGTGGGGCTGCACCTGGCCCCCCGCTGCGATGTCCACGACATGGGGGATTCGGATCCTCGCGCCACCTTCGGCTATGTGGCGGAAGCCTGCCGTCACCGGGGTCTCGCCTTCCTCTGTGCCCGGGAGTCCCAGGAGGAACCTCGCCTTGGCCCGGAGCTGAAACGGATTTTCGGTGGCCCCTACATCGCCAACGGTGGCCTGACCCCGGACCAGGCCCAGGCCCTGCTCGACCGGGGCGAGGCCGATGCGGTGGCCTGGGGCCAGCTCTTCATCGCCAACCCAGATCTGCCGGAGCGCTTCCGCCAGGGCGCGCCCCTCAATACCCCCGACCCGACCACCTTTTACGGCTCTGGTCCCGGCGGCTACACGGATTACCCCCGCTTGGCATCCTGATTCGCTAAGTCCAGCATCAGGTGCCTGTTTCGGTCAGGCGAAGGAAGGGGGGCGGTGTCTGGCGGGGGTGTCAACCGCAGGGATGCTGGCGCCAAGCCTACAGGGACCGATTCACGTCGTCCCCCGCCTGACGCACCCGGCTCGGGGCAGATGGGACACTGTCGGGAAAAAACCAAAGGGGCATAAAAAAGGCCCCGCGAGGGGGCCTTTTTCAACCTATCTGGTGCCGAGGAGAGGACTTGAACCTCCACGGGCTTTCGCCCACAAATACCTGAAACTTGCGCGTCTACCAATTCCGCCACCCCGGCAGGTGGCCGGGATGCGCCAGTTGCCTGGCAACCCGGAAGAGCCGCTATCCTAGTGAGACAGCCATGGCTTGTCAAGGGTACACTAACGGCAATTCAACAAGAGACTTATAGACATCCAGAGTGGCCAGACGCACCAAACCCACATCACCCCGCTTCGCCGATCCCCATCGCCAGCGCGAGGCGCGCAAGTATGCCAATCCCATCCCCAGCCGCGAATTTATCCTCGACACCCTGACCCAGGCCGGCGTACCCATGGTCTTCGAGGAACTGGCGACGGCCCTCGACCTGGACGGGGGCGAGGACCGCGTCGCCCTGGAGCGGCGCCTCGCCGCCATGGTCCGCGACGGTCAGTTGGTGCGTAACCGCAAGGATGCCTATTGCCTGGTCAACCGCCGGGATCTCATCGCCGGGCGGGTCATCGGTCATCCCGACGGCTTCGGCTTTCTCATCCCCGACGAGGGGGGCGATGATATCTATCTCTATCCCCGCCAGATGAAGGCCCTGTTCCACAACGACCGGGCGGTGGTGCGGGTCATCGGCCGGGACGCCCGCGGGCGGCTAGAGGGCTCGGTGGTGGAGATCCTGGCGCGCAACACCCGCACCGTGGTGGGGCGTTTCTATCAGGAGAGCGGCGTTGGTTTCGTGGTGCCGGACAACAAGCGCCTGGCCCACGACATCATCATCCCCAACGATCGCATCGGCACCGCCCAGCAGGGCCAGATCGTGGTGGCCGAGATCACCGACCAGCCCACCCAGCGCACCCAGCCCCTCGGTCGTATCGCCGAGGTGGTGGGCGATCACATGGCCCCCGGCATGGAGACGGACATCGCCATCCGCACCCATGACCTGCCGGTGGAATTCCCCGAGGCGGTCCTGGCGGAGATCGCCGGTCTGGGCGCCGAGGTGCCCGAGTCCGCCAAGGCCGGGCGGGTTGACCTGCGCCAGGTCCCCCTGGTGACCATCGACGGCGCCGACGCCCGCGACTTCGACGACGCCGTCTACTGCGAGCGCAAACCCAAGGGCTGGCGCCTGCTGGTGTGCATCGCCGATGTCTCCGCCTACGTGGCCCCGGGCACGGCCCTCGATCAGGAGGCTCACAGCCGCGGCAACTCGGTCTATTTCCCCGACCGGGTCATCCCCATGCTGCCGGAGGTCCTCTCCAACGGCCTCTGCTCCCTCAACCCGGAGGTCGACCGCCTCTGCCTCAGTTGCGAGATGCTAATCAGCCTGGACGGCAAGGTGACCCGCTCCAAGTTCTTCCCGGCGGTGATGCGCTCCCAGGCGCGCCTGACCTATGACCAGGTGGCGGCGCTGGTGGTGGAGGGTGACCGGGCCCTGGCCAAGCGTTTCGGCGCAGTCGTACCGCATCTGCGGGAATTGCATCGCCTCTTCCAGACCCTGCACCAGGCGCGGACCGAACGCGGCGCCATCGACTTCGACACCACTGAGACCCGCTTCGAGTTCAACGACCAGGGCCGGATCGCCGCCATTCATCCCCTGGTGCGCAACGATGCCCACCGTCTCATTGAGGAGTGCATGCTGGCGGCCAACGTGGCGGCGGCGCGCCTCTTCGAGCGGCACAAACTGCCGGCCCTCTATCGCATCCACGAGATGCCCAAGGAGGAAAAGCTCAACGACCTGCGCACCTTCCTCGGCGAGCTGGGCCTCAGCCTGGGGGGCGGCAAGAAGCCCACCACCCAGGACTACGCCAATCTGCTGGATGCCGCCAAGGAACGGCCGGATCGCCACCTGATTCAGACGGTGCTGTTGCGCTCCATGCCCCAGGCCATGTACAGCTCCGACAACGTCGGTCACTTTGGACTGGCCTACCCGGCTTACACCCACTTCACCTCCCCCATCCGCCGCTACCCGGACCTCATCGTCCACCGCGCCATCAAGCACCTGCTGACCGCTGGCAAGGCCGAGGACTTCGACTACACCAAGACGGTCCTCCAGGGTATTGGCGAGCACTGTTCGGGCACGGAGCGCCGTGCCGACGAGGCTACCCGCGACGCCGAGTCCTGGCTCAAGTGCGAGTACATGCAGGACAAGCTGGGCGAGGAGTTCGACGGCACCATCACCAGCGTCAACTCCTTCGGCATCTTCGTCGAGCTGGACGGTATCTATGTCGACGGCCTGGTGCACATCACGGCCCTGGACAACGACTACTACCACTACGACCCCATCGGTCACCGCCTCACCGGCGAACGTACCGGCATCGTCCACCGCCTGGGGGATCGGGTGCGCATCCAGGTTGCCGCCGTCAACCTCGACGAGCGCAAGATCGACTTCGTCCTGGCCAAGCGCGCGGAGCAGGACAGGGGAGAGGCCCCGACCAAGCCCCGGCGGCGGCGCAAGTGAGCCAGGATCCTCGCGCCAGCCAGGCCTGAGCCATGGCCCCCCATCCACCCCTGGCCGTCCCCGCCGGCCTGTCGCCCATCGGCGGTATCCATAGCGTGCGCGCCGCCCTAAGGCCCGGGGCTCCCGGCGTGGGGGTGGGAGTTAAATCGGATCTGGTGGAGGTCTGGCTGGAGCGCAAGCGCCGTGACCGCCGGCTCATGGAATTGGCGGACCTGGCGCGGGAGGCGGGCGTCCGGATCCGGCAGGTGGAGGCCGAGGATCTGGCGCGGGTGGCGCCCGGCCTCAACCACCAGGGGGTCCTGGCCTGGGTCAAGATCCCCGCCAGCCGGGGTGAGGCCGACCTGGACGTCCTGCTGGATCGCCTGGACCGGCCGCCCTTCCTCCTCGTCCTCGACGAGGTCCAGGACCCCCATAACCTCGGCGCCTGTCTGCGCAGCGCCGATGCCGTGGGGGTCCAGGCCATCATCGCCCCCAGGGACAACGCCGTCGGGCTCACCCCCACCGTCGCCAAGGTCGCCAGCGGCGCGGCCTGGACGGTGCCCTACATCCAGGTCACCAACCTGGCCCGCACCCTGGACGTCCTCAAGGCCCGGGGCATTTGGCTGGTCGGCCTGGCGGGCGAAGCCCAGACGGACCTATACAGCCTGGATCTCAGGGGCCCCCTGGCGCTGGTCCTCGGCAGCGAAGGCCGCGGTCTGCGCCGTCTGACCCGCGAGCGCTGCGATTTCCTCGCCCGCCTGCCCATGCTCGGCAGCGTCGAGAGCCTCAACGTCTCCGTCGCCACCGGCATTTGCCTCTACGAAGCCCTGCGCCATAGGCAATATTGACGGGTGGCGGACCGCAAAGGTGCGGGCTTGCGTGAATGATGATCGACCGGTCTCGCTGCGACTGGGCGGCTTGGCTTAGCCAGGGTGGTCCGCCAGTCCCCTCATGCCTCATTGAAGGTAGAGGCTACGATAGCTGATGACGCCGTCACGGTATTCGTAGACGCGGAAACTCGTCTGCCGGCCCCAGGAACCCGAGATCGGGGGGGCGACGAAGATGGGGGTATTGCCTAGCCAATGCAGCTCGTCCTTGTGGTAATGGCCGGTGAAGACCCCCTTGACCTGATGACGACTCACCAGCGCTTCCCAGCGCTGGCGCTTGTCTTCGGGCCAGCCCCGGTGGAGCATGTTACGGAAGAAGCCCCCCACCGGCGGGGTGTGCTGAAAGAGCAGAACCGGCCGGTCCCCCGCCTGGACCAAGGCCTTCTCCAGCTCCGCCAGGGGATCGTAACCGGGGATGACCGGCCAGTCTCGCGCCGCGGGCTCGATATAGAGAAAGATCGCCACCACCCCTCCGATTTCCTCGACCTGCACCAGAGGACCGAAACGCTCCCGATAGACCGCCAGTGCCTGGTCGGAATCATTCTTATGGATGTCGTGGTTGCCGGGGATATAAAACAGAGGTGGCTGGAGATCCGCCATCACTTCCAGGGTCCGGTCCACCACCTTGGGGTCCAGGATCAGGTCCGCGAGGATGTCTCCGGTATGAACGACAAATTCCACCGGCATGGGCAACTGGTTGATCAGTTCCACCACCCGCCGGCCACGCTCCAGGTTGTCGTTGGCGCCAAAGTGGCTGTCCGTGATCTGGACGAAAAAGAAGTGGTCCGACGCCGCCCGGGCGGTCAGTACCGGCAGGCAGAGTAGCAGGAGGGTCAGGATGATTTTCAGGCACGGTGGCCTGGCGGGACGTCTCATGGGCGGATACCTCCACTGTGCATGAATGAACCATCTATACCCATCGCAAGTCCCTCTTCGGCTCTACCCGATCCCCCTGGCCCGACCGATAACGGATGCCTCGGGTATCCCTGACACACGCCATAATTAGCCTCGCTCGGGAAAACCGGAGATTGATCGGCGACGGAGACAGACCCATAGAATTGGGACGATCGCGCCAGGGGCAAGGTGGGCGGGTTTCAGGGCCTCCCCCACGGGACCCCGTACCCGGGAAAAACGCGGTTTTAGCACTCGCCGATTTGTTAAACTCCGCCCCTTGTTACGACTCAACCGCGACTATGGCCCCCGCATGAATCTGAACACCACGGACGAGATCATCGCTGACCTGCGTGAGGGTAGGATGGTCGTCATCATGGATGACGAGGACCGTGAGAACGAGGGCGACCTGCTCCTCGCGGCGGACAAAGTGACCCCCGATGCCATCAATTTCATGGCCAAATATGGCCGGGGGCTGATCTGCCTGACCCTGACCAAGGAACGTTGCCAACGCCTGCGCCTGCCGCTCATGGTCATGGAGAACCAGGCCCCCCATTCCACGGCCTTCACCCTGTCCATCGAGGCGGCGACCGGCGTCACCACCGGCATCTCCGCGGCGGACCGGGCGACCACCATCCGCGCCGCGGTGGCGGCGGATGCCCAGCCGCGGGACCTGGTCCATCCCGGCCACATCTTCCCTCTCATGGCCGAGCCCGGGGGCGTCCTGGTGCGCGCCGGCCACACCGAGGCGGGCTGCGACCTGGCGCGGCTGGCGGGCCTGGAACCGGCGGCGGTGATCGTCGAGATCCTCAACGAGGATGGCAGCATGGCCCGGCGCCCGGACCTTGAGGTCTTCGCCCAGACCCATGGCCTCAAGATCGGCACCATCGCGGACCTCATCCACTATCGCGTCCGCCACGAGAAGACCGTCCGGCGGGAGTGCGATTGCGAACTGTCCACGGAGTTCGGTCCCTTCCGTATCCTGGCCTACCGCGATAGCATCGACGACGACCTCCACCTGGCCCTGGTCCGGGGTGAGATCGCGGCGGAACGCCCGGTTCTGGTGCGGGTACACCTGCAGAATTCCCTGTGCGATCTGTTCGGCACCCAGCACCCTGGTTGCGGCTGGCCCCTGCGGGACGTCATGCGGCAGGTGGCCAAGGCAGGGGAGGGGGTCATCGTGGTGCTGCGCAATCGCGACCGGGTCGAGGATCTGCTCGGGCGCTTCAAGGCCCTCAGCCCCCGGGTCAAGGCGGAGGAGGGCATCCCCACCCGCCCCAAGGACCGCAGCGAATTGCGCACCTATGGCATCGGCGCCCAAATCCTCGCCGACATCGGCGTGCGCAAGATGCGCGTCATGAGCGCCCCCCGGGCCATGCATGGCATCTCCGGCTTCGACCTGGAGGTGGTCGATTACGTCGGCAGCGATGCCGGCCGGCTACTCCCCTAGCGGTCATGAAGGACAGCCTCCTGCAACCCCGGTCGATGCCAGGCCCTGGCCTCTCTTTTCCTGTCAACCCCCTGAGTCTTTGGTGACAACAATGATCAAGACCATCGAGGGCGACCTGCGGGTTGCCGGTGCGCGCTTCTGTCTGGTCGTGTCCCGCTTCAACGCCTTCATCACCGAAAGCCTGCTGGCGGGGGCCGTCGACACGCTCAAGCGCCATGGGGCGGAAGATGGCGATCTGGTCATCGTGCGCGTCCCCGGTGCCTTCGAGATGCCGGTGGCCGTCCAGCGCCTGGCCGCTCAGGGTGGGTACGACGCCATCGTCGCCCTGGGGGCCGTCATCCGGGGTGGTACGCCCCATTTCGACTACGTCGCCGGGGAGTGCGTCAAGGGCTTGGCCCACGTCAGCCTGCAACATGGTCTGCCGGTGGCCTTCGGCGTCCTGACCGTCGATTCCATCGACCAGGCCATCGAGCGCGCCGGCACCAAGGCGGGCAACAAGGGCGCCGAGGCGGCCATGTCCGCCATCGAAATGGTCAACCTGCTGCGCCAGTTGTCCTGAGATGTCGGGACGTCGCAGTCAGGCGCGGCGTTATGCCGTGCTTGCCCTCTACCAGTGGCAGATGACCGGACAGGCCCCGGCGACCATCGTGCGCCATTTCTTCGATGATCCCGCCTGGATGCAGGTCATCGCCGAAGGGCTGGGGCTCGTTAAAGGGGAGCAGCAGTCCCTGGCGGAGGCCGTGTACGACCTGGGCCTCTTCCAGGAACTCCTGCGCGGGGTGCCGGAGCAGGTCGAGGAACTGGACCGCCACCTGGAGACCGTCCTCGACCGGCCCCTGCGCCAGGTTACCCCGGTGGACCTGGCCATCCTGCGCCTGGGTGTCTACGAACTGGCCCATAGCCCCCAGATTCCCTTCCGCGCCATCCTCAACGAGACGGTGGAATTGGCCAAGGAGTTCGGCAGCACCGACGACAGCCACCGCTACGTGAATGGCATCCTCGATCGCCTGGCCCGGACCCTGAGACCGGCGGAGTTCGCGTCCCCGACCCGCGCAACCCAGGAGCCAGATCCCCAGCCCACGTCTCCGGCACCGAAAAGCCGCTAGGCGGGATGAGGGGCCCTTGCCGGAATTCGAGCTGATCCGCACCCATTTCGCCCACCTGGGCGCGGCGCGAAGTGACGTGGTGCTGGGTGTCGGGGACGATTGCGCCCTGCTGGCGGTCCCCGCCGGTCAGGAACTGGCGGTGAGCATCGATACCCTGGTCGCCGGCGTCCATTTCTTCCCGGACGTGGATCCCGAGGCCCTGGGCCACAAGTCTCTGGCGGTGGGCCTGAGCGATCTGGCCGCCATGGGGGCCGAACCCGCCTGGGCGACCCTGGCCCTGACCCTGCCGGCGGAGGATGGCCGGTGGCTCCGGGCCTTCGCCGCGGGTTTCGCGGCCTTGGCGCGGGAACAGGGCATGGCCCTGATCGGGGGCGATACCACCCGCGGCCCCTTGAGCCTCTCGGTCCAGGTCCATGGCCTGATCCCCGCGGGGCGGGCCATTCGCCGCGCCGGTGCCCGGGTCGGGGATCTGGTGTGCGTCAGTGGCACCCTGGGCGACGCCGGCCTGGCCCTGCGCGACCTGCTGGCGGGGCGGGAGGTCGCGGCTGGGCCGCGGGCCCGACTGGAGCGTCCCACCCCCCGGGTCGCCCTGGGCCTAGCCCTGCGGGGGCTGGCGACGGCCATGATCGATATCTCCGACGGTCTGGTGGCGGACCTGGGCCATATCCTGGAGGAGAGCGGGGCCGCCGCCCGGGGGGAGCGAAGCGGGGAATCCGCTTCCCCGGGATACCGCCGGGGGGCGAGCAGCGCCGCCGATGCCGCCCTGGGGGCCGAGATCCGGCTGGCGGTACTCCCCTTGTCCCCAGCGGTGCGTGAGCGGTTGGCCCAGGACCCGGACTGGTCGCTGCCACTGGCCTCCGGGGACGACTATGAGCTCTGTTTCACCCTGCCACCGGAGCGGGCCAGCGCGTTACCCCCCCTTGCCGACCGCCTGGGGCTGGCCTTGACCCCCATCGGCCGCATCCTCCCCACTGCCGGTTTGGTGTGCATCGGCCCGGCCGGCGACCGTTGGACCCCGCAGCGGGGGGGCTACAACCACTTTGCGGACGCGGGATAGGGCCATGGGGGCTCCAGCCACCGGGCGCCCCGTCTTCGACTGGCGCCGGCCCCATCACTGGCTGGCCTTCGGCTTTGGCGCTGGGCTGGCGCCCTGGGCCCCGGGTACCGCCGGTACCTGCGCCGCCATTCCCCTCTACCTCCTGCTCCAGGGACTGTCCCCCGGGACCTATCTGCTGGTCCTGGTCGGCCTCTTCCTCATCGGCCTCTGGGCCTGCGACAAGGCCGCCCGGGAACTCGGCGGCGGGGACCCGGGCGCCATCGTCTGGGACGAGATCCTGGGTTATCTGGTCACCATGGCCCTGTCCCCGCCGGGCTGGACCTGGCTCCTGCTGGGCCTGGTCCTTTTTCGTCTCCTGGATATCCTCAAGCCCTGGCCGATCGGGGCCCTGGATCGCCGGGTCAAGGGCGGGTTGGGCATCCTCCTCGACGATCTGGTGGCCGGGGCCATGGCCTGGGGGCTGATGCAGGGCCTGCAGTTCTGGCTATAGCCGGCGGGCAACGGTTATTGCGGCCGGGGGTAGAGGAAGACTGCCCGGCGGCATCCCGTACCCCGGTCGGTGCGGAATGCAACCAGGGCCAGGACGCCGTACCCGCAGGCGGCATGGATGGGCTCCCGCCAGGCCGGTCCCCCCATCTTCCCGCCTGCCAGTCGTTGAAAGCGCCCGGCGTTACCCGGCGCTTCTTCAGAGTCCCAATTGCGTCAGCCAGTCCTCCACACAGCGGGTGCATTGCCGCTCCAGCGCTGGTCCAAGGCGAAGACTTTCGGCGCGCAGTCGGGGCACGGACAGTCCCGCCGCCGCAAGTTCCGCGGCATGGCCGATGTACCAGCGCTCCAGTTCCCTGGATCGCACCTCCGGATGGCACTGAAAGGCCAGAGCACCGCGCCCCCAGGCGAAGGCCTGGTGAGGGCATAGGTCGGTGGAGGCCAGCAGCCGGGCCCCTTGCGGGAGGTCGAAGGTATCGCCATGCCAGTGCAGGATACTGGTGAGTTCGGGGTCAAGGTGAACCAGGGGCGAAGACCGGCCGGCGGGGGTCAGGCTCAGGGGCTTCCAGCCGATCTCCTTGGCTGGCCCGGGATAGACTCGCGCACCCAGTGCCCGTGCCATGAGCTGCGCGCCAAGGCAGATGCCCAGGGTCGGCAAATCCGCCGCCAGGCGCCGCACCAGCAGCCTCAGCTCATCGGCGAGGAAGGGATAGTACGCCTCTTCATAGGCCCCGATAGGCCCGCCGAGGACCACCAAGAGGTCCGCTGCGTGCGGCTCCAGGCCGGCGATGTCGTCGATCCCGGCCTCCAGATAGCGCCAGGCAAAACCCCGCCGCGAAAGCAGGGGGCCTAGGGTGCCCAGGTCCTCGAAGGCGAGATGCCGGATGGCGACGGCGGTTTTCATCTGGGTGGTTGACGCCTGATGCGTTACAGCCTGCCGATCATACTTCTCCGCGATTGTAATCGGGCTGGGCGGTGATCTTGTGAATGCTCAGATCGGCGCCAAGGTATTCCTCTTCCTGGCTGAGCCGCAAGCCCATCATCGCCTTGATCCCGCCGTAGATCAGGGTGCCGCCAACGAAGGCGATGACGACGCCCGTCAGGCTGCCCACCAACTGGCTGACGAAGCTGACCCCGCCAAGCCCGCCCAGCGCCTCCAGCCCGAAGATGCCGGCGGCAATTCCACCCCAGAGTCCGCAGAGCCCGTGCAACGGCCAGACACCTAGCACGTCGTCGATGTGCCAGCGGTTTTGGGTGAGGGTGAAGGTATAGACGAAGAGGGTGCCAGCCACGGCGCCGGTCGCCAGGGCGCCGAGGGGATGCATCAGGTCCGAGCCGGCGCAGACCGCCACCAGACCGGCGAGGGGACCGTTGTGGAGGAAGCCCGGGTCGTTCTTGCCGGCGATCAGGGCGGCGAGGATGCCGCCCACCATCGCCATGAGCGAGTTCGCCGCCACCAGGCCGCTGATCCCTTCCAGCGTCTGGGCGGACATGACGTTGAATCCGAACCAGCCGACCGTGAG
>SBFV01000353.1 GCA_006227775.1 Gammaproteobacteria bacterium
TGTCCCGGCTGCGGCAACTGGCGGCGCGTCGCCGCCATTTCGCCTTTGAGACCACTCTGGCCAGCCGCGCCTATCTGCCCTGGTTACGGGCACTGCAAGGGGAGGGCTTCGCCTTCGATCTAGCCTTCCTCTGGCTGCCTAGCCCCGAGATCGCCATCGCCCGCGTCGCCGAGCGGGTGCGTCTGGGGGGCCATGATGTACCCGAGGACATCATCCGCCGCCGCTACCAGCGGGGGCTGGCCAACTTCTTCCACCTGTATCGCCAGCCCGCGGACCGGTGGTGGTTGTATGACGCCGCGGCGACGGCCAGCCAGCGCATCATCGCCGAAGGGGGCCGGAATGAAGACATGCAAATTGGACGACCTGATCTGTGGCACAACCTTTTGGAGACAAACCCATGAGCGAGGAGCTTCGTGACCTGGACGCTATCCTCAAGGACACTAAACGTATCGAACAAGCCTTGCGGCAAGCGGAAGAAGAGGCGCTGCGCATGCACAAACGCGCCGGCAACCCCATCGCCGTCTGGCGGGACGGCCAGGTGGTATGGTTGTCGCCCGAGGAGATTCCCGTCTCCCTGGAGCCGACGCCATGATCGACCATATCAATGTCCTGGAGTTGGACCTCCCTGAGATCGGCAAGTCCGCGGAGCAGGAACTACCGCCGGCCGCCCTGACCCGCTCCGCCGTCAAGAGACCAAGGGCCGGGAATTCGAGGATACCGACGCCAAATCTCGACACATGGAGCGCTGGTGCGCCGGGGTCAGCCAGGAGAGCGGCGATCGGTGGCGTTACCTCAAGGTGCCGCAGGTCCTGTTCCAGGATTTCATCGCCAAGGGATCGACCCGCTCCTACGCGGCCTTGCTGGCCTCGAAACACCCGCAACGGACATTGCTCTGATCCAGAGGCGAGCGCATGAGACAGCGCTTGAGACAAGGAGATATTCCGTACCCACCGACCAAGGTGCTGGGTAAAGGTATTCCTCCGACGCCCGGCTCGCACCCGCCTCACCCCGGTCCTGGTTATGCTCATCCCGAACCGCGTGAGGCTAATCCCGGTCGGGGTGACGCTCATCTTGAGCCGGATGGCGTTCATCCCGATCGGGGTAAGGAGCTATAGCCATGACCTTCCGCCGCCGCACCCTGGTGCTTTTTATCCTGGCCGCCGCCGGCCTGGGGGCCTGGTGGTACCTGCATGAACCGGCGCCGGTCCGGGTCAAGGTCCTGGCGGTGGCGCCGGGCACCGTGGAGGAGATCGTCGCCAATACCCGGGCGGGGACCCTCAAGCCCTGTCGGCGGGCCAAGCTGGCCCCGAGCCTGGGCGGCCAGATCGCCACCTTGGCGGTGCGCGAGGGGGACCGGGTCAAGACGGGGGATCTGTTGCTGGAGCTGTGGAACCAGGACCTGACCGCCCAGGTGACCCTGGCCGAGCGGGAGGCGGAGGCGGCGGAGGCCCGGGCCCGCTCCGCCTGCCTCAACGCCGAGAACGCCGAGCGTGAGGCCGCCCGCCAGGTCAAGCTGGACGCGCGCCGGCTGACCTCTCAGGAGACCCTGGACCGGGCCATCACCGCCGCCCAGGCGGGCAGGGCCGACTGCGAGGCGGCCCAGGCCACGGCGCGGGTCAGCGCCGCCAAGGTCGGCGTCGCCCAGGCCAACCTGGCCAAGACCCGGCTTACGGCCCCCTTTGCCGGCATCGTCGCCGAGGTCTCGGGTGAGCTGAGCGAATACGTCACGCCCTCGCCCCCCGGTATTCCCACGCCGCCGGCGGTGGATCTGATCGACGATGCCTGTCACTACATCTCCGCGCCCATCGACGAGGTGGACGCCGCCAAGGTCCGTCTGGGCGCCGAGGTGCGCGTCACCCTGGATGCCTTCGGCGACCGCGTCTTTCCTGGCCGGGTACGGCGCCTGGCGCCCTATGTTCTGGACCTGGAAAAGCAGGCCCGCACCCTGGAGGTGGAGGTCGAGCTGACCGACCCGGCGCCCGAGTTGGCCTGGCTGGCGGGCTACAGCGCCGACGTCGAGATCGTCATCGAACGGCGGGAGGCCGTCCCGCGTGTCCCCACCGCCGCCCTCAAGCCTGACGGCACCCTGCTGGTGCTGGACCCGGCGACCGGCCGGTTGCAAGCGCGCAAGGTCCAGACCGGCCTGGCGAACTGGGAGCAGACCCAGATCACCGGGGGTCTAGAGACCGGTGAATTGGTCGTCCTGTCCCTCGATCAGGAAGGCGTGGAGGATGGCGCCCTCGCGGTCCGGGAGGATGCTAAACAAGCGGAGTCAAGGCCCTGAACGCATCCGAGGGACCCTCCAGGTGATCGAACTGCGTGACATCTCCCGCACCTTTCAGGTTGGCGATGAGCCGGTCCACGCCCTGCGTCGTATCGACCTGGACTTCGCCGACGGCGAGTACGCCGCCATCATGGGGCCCTCCGGCTCGGGCAAGAGCACCCTGCTGCACATCCTCGGCCTGTTGGACCGCCCGGACCAGGGTCAATACCGCCTGGACGGCCTGGAGACCACGACCCTCGGAGAGGAAGGCCGCGCCCGGTTGCGGCGCGAGCGCATCGGCTTCGTCTTCCAGTCCTTTCACCTGATCCCGCGCCTGACGGCGGCGGAGAACATTGAACTGCCACTGGTCCTGGCCGGCCTGGAGCCCGCGGAGCGCCGGACGCGGGTTGCCCAGATCCTTGCTGCCGTGGGCCTGGCTGATCGCGCCCGCCACAAACCCGACCAACTCTCCGGCGGCCAGCGCCAGCGGGTCGCCATCGCCCGCGCCACGGTCACCGCGCCGCGGATCATCCTCGCGGACGAACCCACCGGCAACCTGGATCGGGCCTCCAGCCGCGAGGTGATCGAGACCCTGGAGGGTCTGAACGCCCGTGGCCTGACCCTGCTTGTCGTCACC
This sequence comes from Gammaproteobacteria bacterium, assembly GCA_006227775.1. Classification (GTDB taxonomy): domain Bacteria; phylum Pseudomonadota; class Gammaproteobacteria; order Chromatiales; family Chromatiaceae; genus M0108. The sequence goes on from SBFV01000353.1 coordinate 2,901, forward strand.
CATGACGCCCAGGTTGGCGTCCGCGCCCGGCGACGCATCAACATGGACGACGGTGCCATCCTGACCGCGTCGGAAGTTTGAAGTTTCCAGCGCCAATCTCCGTTGGATTTCCGCGGTGAGGCCAACAGCCTGAGTAAGCCCGGTATTCCTCCCGGCAGGCTTGACGTAAGCCGCCAGGCTGCCGACACTCCCACCTGAGGCTCGCGGTCAAGACGAAATCCGAAGCGCAGATCCGCAATGCAGCTCCGACATGCATTCTTGGCGGTTGCATCCGCTGAATCCACCGAGGTCCAGTTGCCATGATCGCCACGATCGAGAATGACACCCTGACCCGGCCCAATCGGGAGCGCTTCGGGCGCTTCGATCCCCGGCGGGTGCCAAGCCCCTGTTACGTCGTGGACGAGGCGGGGATCGCGGCCAATCTGCGCATCCTGGACCGGGTACAGCGGGAATCCGGGGCCAAGATCCTGCTGGCCCTCAAGGCCTTTGCCCTCTTTGCCTTGGCGCCTGCAATCATGCGCACCCTCAAGGGGGTCTGCGCCAGCGGTCTCTTTGAGGCGCGGCTGGGGCGGGAGGCGTTCGGCGGCGAGGTTCATTGTTTCTCTCCAGCCTATCGGGCGGAAGAACTGGAACGGCTCCTTACCTTGGCCGATCACGTCCTGTTCAACTCCTTTGGCCAGTGGGACCGCTTCCAACCTTTGATCCAGGCGGCGCGGACGCGCTCGCCCGGACTCCACTTCGGCCTGCGCATCAACCCGGAGCACAGCGAGGGCTGGCACCCTCTCTATGACCCCTGCGCCCCCTACTCGCGCATGGGCATCCCCCGCGCCCAATTCGCCGGACGTGGGTTGGACGGTATCGATGGCCTGCACTTCCATACCCTGTGCGAGCAGGACTTCCCTCCCTTGGCCCGCACCCTCACGGTGGTGGAGGAGGGCTTCAGTCCCTGGTTCGGGGGTCTGAGCTGGATCAATTTCGGCGGTGGCCACCATATCACCCGGTCCGATTATCAGGTGGATGACCTCATCCACTTGATCCAGGCCTTTCGCCACCGGTGGAACCTTGAGGTTTATCTGGAACCGGGCGAAGCCATCGCCCTGGACGCCGGGGTGCTGGTGGCCGAGGTGCTGGACATAGCCAGGAACGGCATGAATATCGCCATCCTCGATACCTCCCCTTCCTGCCACATGCCCGATGTACTCGAAATCCCGTACCGCCCCGCGGTGGCGGGTGCCGGCAAGCCCGGCCTCTGGCCTTACGAGTACCGGCTGGCCGGGCGCACTTGTTTGTCGGGGGACAACTTCGGTGACTACAGCTTTCCCCAGCCCCTGCGGAGCGGAGACCGTCTGGTTTTCCATGACATGGCGGTCTATACCATGGTGAAGAACACCACTTTCAACGGGCTACCCTTACCCGCCATTGCCCTGTGGAATTCCGATACCGATGAACTGCGAGTGATCAAGCAATTCGGCTATGAGGACTTTCGGCGGCGGCTGTCCTGATCAGCCCCGGGGGAGGCACCAGCATCCCCATCCTCGTGCCGCGCCTGGTCGCCCCCCCCGATCCAACATAGCGGAACAGGGATTGACGATGTCTATAGCAACCTGAGTCCTGGAGGATGACGAGATGACCAGCGCCCCCTTGGCTTATCCGCCCTTCCTGGGCCATGAGATCCCCCTCGCCCCACCGGAACGGGCCCTCTTTCATATTCTGCCGGTACCCTGGGAGCGCAGCGTGAGCTATGGACAAGGTACCTCCCGGGGGCCCGCGGCCATCCTGGCGGCATCCTGGCAACTGGAAGCTTGGGATGGTGAAGGGGTACCGGCGGCGGCTGGCCTCTTCACCCATCCCCCGCTGGACGTGGCGGGGGAACCGGCGGCGGTTATCGACCGGATCGCCGAGGCGGTGGCCGGGATTCTGGCCTTGGGCAAATTCCCGCTGGTGCTGGGCGGCGAGCATACCATCACCTATGGCGTCATCGAGGGCTATCGGTTGGCGGGCTTTAGGGATTTCGGGGTGGTGCAACTGGATGCCCACGCCGACCTGCGTGACCGCTATCAGGACGACCCCTTCAGCCACGCCTGCGTCATGCGGCGCATCGTCGAGGCCGGCGTTCCCCTCTTTCAAGTCGGCGTCCGCCAGTTGTGCGCGGAGGAGACGGCGGCGCGGCGGCACTTTGGGGTGGCTTACCGGGACGCGGAGAGTCTGGTCCCGGCGCGGGTGGAGACCCTGAGTCTGCCGAAGGACTTTCCTCCCTCGGTCTATTTCACCCTGGACGTTGACGGCCTGGACCCCAGCCTGATGCCGGCCACGGGGACGCCGGTGCCGGGCGGCCCCGACTGGTATCAGACTCTGCGGCTCTTTGCGTCCGTCGCCGCCCAGCGCCGGATCATCGGCCTGGACCTGATGGAATTCGCCCCCATCCCCGGGCTGCACGCCCCCGATTTCACCGCCGCCCTGCTGGCTTATCGGCTCATGGGAATCATCGGCCACCACCTCGGACCTGACCTGACCTGACCCGGGGAGTGAGTACCACCGATCATGCGCCCGGAAGATGTCCTGAACTTTGGCCTGCGGGCACTGACGAGCCAGCGTGCCCGGACCTGGCTGACCCTGCTGGCCATGGGGCTGGGAACGGCGGCGGTAGTGGTCCTGAGCGCCCTGGGCGAGGGGGCACGCCACTACGTGACCGACCAGTTCACCCAGCTCGGCACCCACCTGCTCATCGTCATGCCTGGGCGCAACGAAACCACCGGTGGCGCCCCACCCCTGTTCGGTGATACCGCCCGGGACCTGACCCTGGACGATGCCCTGGCCCTGCTGCGGTCTCCTCACGTGGCCCGCGTCGCCCCCCTGAGCCTGGGTTCCGCGCCCGTGTCCCATGGCAATCGGGAACGGGAGGCCAATGTCGTCGGCACCACCGCCGAGTTTCTACCGGTCCGGCGGATCGAGCTGGCCCAGGGTCAGTTCCTCCCCCCCGGTGACCCCCGTCAGGCCGAGGCTGTCGCCCTTCTGGGCGAGAAACTGGCGCGGGAGCTCTTCGACCAGCAATCCCCCCTAGGGCAGTGGGTGCGGATCGGCGACCGCCGCTTCCGCGTTATCGGCACCCTCGCCAGTTCCGGCTTTTCCTTGGGGGCGGATCTGGGCGATACGGTGCTGATCCCGGTGGCCGCCGCCCAGGCCCTGTTCAACAGCCCAGCCCTGTTCCGCATCCTGATCCAGGCCCGGGGCCGCGCCGCCCTCGCCCCAGCGGAAGAGGCCGTGCGTGCCATCATCCGCGAGCGTCACGAGGGCGAGGATGACGTCACCCTCATCACCCAGGATGCCCTGCTGGGGACCTTCGACAAGATCCTCCATGCCCTGACCCTGGCCGTCGCCGGCATCGCCGCCATCAGCCTGGTGGTGGCCGGGGTGCTGATCATGAACGTCATGCTGGTGGCCGTATCCCAGCGCACCCCGGAGATCGGTCTGCTCAAGGCCCTGGGCGCCGCCCGCGGGCAGATCCTGCTACTCTTTCTCGGCGAGGCCATGCTCCTGGCCCTGCTCGGGGGCTTGGCCGGTTTGACCCTGGGTCTCGGCGGCGCCGGCCT
>SBFV01000117.1 GCA_006227775.1 Gammaproteobacteria bacterium
ATGATCTCGATCTCCTCCGTGATCTCCTCCTGGCGCTGGGCGTTGCAGGCCCGGCGCAGGCGCTCGGCCTTCTCTTCCAGGCGTTGCAGGGCCTGGTCCATGTGGGCCTGACGTTGGCGGTTTTCCGCCGTCAGGGAGCTGTAGAGGACCTGATTCAGAACGGCATAGAGGTAGTGCCGGGTGAGGCCGTCGAGCAGTTCCCCCGGGGGCAATTGGATGACCGGTGGGAAGGGAGACATCCGGGTCCGGCCGTGAAGCCCGGGCGGAAACGGGTCCGGCGCTCCTGGCAGGCTTGGTGGGCCGCCCAGCGGCAATATCTGGCGTAACCGCAAATCATTGGTCGCCTCATCCTGATATAGCACTCCCAGCCCTCCCGCCGCTGGCTTCCACGCGCCTCCCCCTGCGGCTCCCCCCGCGGCCTCCCCCGTCGCCTTGCCCGTCGTCTCCCCCGCCGACTCCCCCGCGGCCTCCCCCACCGCCTTGCCCATCGTCTCCCCCGCCGACTCCCCCGCGGCCTCCTCCGCCAGGTCCGCCGTTGCCAGCAGGCGGCCGAGCTCCCGGGTGAGTCGCAGCAACACCGCCGGTACCTCATCGGCGACGGTGGCGCCGGGGAGTTGCAGGAGGATACGCGGGTCATCGCCGAGCTTGGTGGCCAGGCGCTGGCCGACGACCAGCCAGCGACCCGCCAGCGGCGGGGCCTGGGGGTCCCGCGCCCGGGCCGCGAGGCGGGCGTTGAAATCGCCGCAGAAGCCTTGTTCCGAGCCCACCAGCACCCAAAGCGCCGCTGCCGGGACAACCGGTGCCGGTGGCCGGAGATCCTCTCCCGCGCTGGGCGTTGCCGCCGGTGGCCAGCGCTCGTCCGCCACGGGAGGTGGTGCCAGTGGCCAAAGCTCCATTCCTGCGGCAGGCATTACCGACCGCCAGGGGGGGCTATCCCCCTCATCCTCCGCCTCCCGGGTCCAGGGGTGGAGCAATGCCGGATGCCAGGCCAACAATTCAGCCAGCGCGGCCTCGATACCCGCCACCATCCGTTCCTGGCAGGCGATGAAGCCCAGCAGGGTACGGGTCTCCATCAGGGCCAGACTCTTCATGGCCCCGAGGATGTCGGCGATGTCGGTCAAGGAGCCTAGCCGCCGGGCCAGCTCACGGCGGCGGCTCAAGGCCACCCTCCACTGGCTGATCCTCGTTCGGCTGGCGCCGACCCGTTTGCGGTGGGGTGATCGCTGCCGCGGCCGCGGGCGCCTGATGTGTCCACTCCATCAGGGCCGTGCGCCAGACCGAGCGGTCATCGCCCAGGGTCAGGGACGAGGCGGCGGCGCGGGCGAGCAGTTGGGCCAGGCGGGTGGCGATGGCCGCTTCGTCCCCCGCCAGGTCATCGAACAGGCCCTCGTTGTAGGCGATCAGCCAGGCCAGTTGCTGTTCCGGGGACAGGGGGGCCAGGCGTTCCTGCTTGAGCAATTCCCGCAGCAGCCGGCCGCGCTGGATCTTGGCCGCCACGCTCGCCTCCAGGCGGGCGCCGAAGCGGGTGAAGACCTCCAGCTCCAGGAATTGGAGAAAATCCAGCTTCATGCGCCCCGCCTCGGCGCGAATGGCCGCGGGCTGGGCCTTGCCGCCGATACGCGACACCGAGCGGGTGACGTCGATGGCGGGCAGAAAGCCGCGGGCGAAGAGCTGGGGGTCCAGGTAGATCTGGCCGTCGGTGATGGAGATGAGGTTGGTGGGGATGTAGGCGGCGATCTCCCCCTGCTCGGTCTCGATGAGCGGTAGGGCGGTCATGCTGCCGCCGCCCCTGGCCGCCGCCAGGCAGGTGGAACGTTCCAGCAGGCGCGAATGCAGATAGAAGATGTCGCCGGGATAGGCCTCCCGCCCCGGGGGGCGGCGCAGCAGCAGCGACAGCTCCCGATAGGCGCGGGCATGGGTGCTGAGGTCGTCGTAGACCACCAGGCAATCGCGCCCGGCCGCCATCCAGGCCTCGGCCAGGGTGCAGCCGGCGAAGGGGGCCAGGTATTTGAGGCCGGGAGTGGCGGTGGCCTCCGCCACCACCACGCAGGTGTAAGCGATGGCCCCGGTACGGCGCAGGGTATCCAGGGTCGCCACCACCGCCGAGCGTTTCTGGCTGATCAGGACATAGACGCAGCGGACCTCCCGACCACGCTGGGCGATGACCATGTCCAGGGCCAGGGCGCTCTTGCCGGTCCCGGCGTCGCCGATGATGAGCTGGCGCTGGCCCTTGCCGATGGGCACCAGGGTATCGAGGATCTTGCACCCCGAGACCAAGGGCCGGGTGACGAAGTCCCGGGCGATGATGGGCGGCGAGGGGGCCTCCAGGGGCCGGCGGCCGCCGGTTTCCAGGGTGGGGCCGCCGTCCAGCGGCCGGCCCAGGGGGTCCACCACCCGCCCCAGATAGGCATCCCCGACGCCGAGGGTGAGCTGGCGCCCGGTGAGCCGCGCCGCGGCGCCCGCGGTGAGGCCCTCGCCCTGATGGAGCAGGATGGCGCCGAGGCGTCGGCTGCCAAGGTGAAAGACCAGGGCCTCGCTGCCATCCTCCAGGGCGAGGATCTCGTCCATGGCGGCGGAGGGCAGGCCCTCGACCCAGGCGATGCCATCCCCCACCGCCGCGACCTTGCCCCGCTCGACCACGCGCAAGCCGGGGCGGTAGTCCGCCAGCCAGGCGGCCTGGCGAGCCAGGGGGGAGGCCGGTCGCTCAGCCGGCATGGTTGCCCGCCTGGGCGAAGGCGTCGAGTTCGTCCGCCAGGCTCAGGTTGAGTTGCCAGGGTCCCAGGGTGAGGCGCAGACCGGCCAGCAGCGACCCATCCTCCGCCCAGTCCAGGGGCAGGGGCCGACCCAGGCGGGCCGTCAGGGCTGCCGCCAGGCGCTGGCGCTGGGCCTCGGCCACCGGGAAGGCGCTGATGATCCGGGCCCGGCCCTCCTCGTCGAGGGCGGTGAGATCCAGGCCGGCGAACCGATCCTCTCCGGCGCGCTCATCCCCCGGTGGCTGGGTGAGATCGGCGATGAAGACCTCGATCAGGCGGCCCTCCAGTTCCGGTCCGGCGAGGCGGGACAAGAGCCGGGTGGCGAAGCGGCGCGCCTGGAGGATCGCCTGGGCCTCCAGTTCCCGTCGTTGCTCCGCGGCCCGATGGTCCTCCTGGGCCCGCTGGCGCTCCCGTTCCGCGACCAGGGTTCGGGATAGGGCCGAGAGTTGGCGGCCGCGTTCGGTCTCCAGCTCCGCCTGGAGCCCCGCGCGCAGACTGGCCTTCTCCGCCTCCCAGTCCGCCAGCCGCCGCTCGAACTGGGCCCGCCGTTCCGCCGCCTCCGCCTCGACCCGCCGCGCCTCCTCCAGGATGCGGGCGACGCCCGCCTGCCGCCGGCCCAGGACCTCGATCACCGGCTGATAGAGGAACCGCTTGAGGAGCCACACCAGGACCAGGAAGTTGATGACCTCCAGGGTGAAGGTGGTCCAGTCGATGGCCATGGCTGGACCTAGCGCAGCAGGTATTCGAGCAGGGGGTTGCGGAAGAGGATGATGAGCACGATCACCAGCACGTAGATGGCCAGGGACTCGATCATCGCCAGGCCGATGAAGAGGGTGCGGGTGATGGACTTTTCCGCCTCCGGCTGGCGCGCCAGGGCCTCCAGGGCCGTGGTAATGGCTCGTCCCATGGCGATGGCGGGGAAGATGACGCCGATGGCGATGGCCAGGGCCGCCGCGACGGTCGAGACGAGGGCGAAAAGGTGGATGTCGCTCATGGCACGGGTACCGCTGGGGGTGGTGAGGTAGTGGCTGGGCTGGCCTCGGGACCGGATTGCATGCCCCCGGCGATGTAGATCAGCGCCAGGGTGCCGAAGATGTACGCCTGTACCAGGGCCTCGATGACGTGCAGCATGAGCACCGGGACCGGCACCAGCAGCCCCGCCACCAGCAGCACCAGCAGGGCGGCCATCTCCAGGCTCATGATGTTGCCGAACAGACGCACCGCCAGGGCCAGGGTGCGCGACAGCTCCCCCAGCAGGTGGAAGGGCAGCAGCAGGGGGCTGGGGGCGAGATAGTGGCGCAGATAGGCCCGCGGACCCACGGCGCGGATGCCGAACCAGTGCACTGAAAAAAAGACCAGCAGGGCCAGGGCGGCGGTGGTGGACAGGTCCCCGGTGGGGGCGGAGAGCCCCGGCACCAGCCCGATGAGATTGGCCAGGGCGACGAACAGCCATAGGGTGCCGATGAAGGGGAGCAACAACCCCCCCCGCCCCGGCAGGACCGCCTCGATGGCCTCGTCCACCGCCTGGACCGCGCCCTCCAGGGCGGTCTGGGCCAGCCCCGGCTGATCAAGCGAAAGATGGCGAGTCACCAGCCAGGAGCCCAGGGCCAGGATCAGCAACAGGCCCCAGGTCGTCACCACCGTGGCGGTGATGCCCAGGGGGCCAAGGTGGAACAGGGCGGGCAGGCTTTCCATCTCCCCTGGCCTAGCCCCGGACAAGGAAAAGAGCGGCAAAGGAACCGAGAGGGACCGGGGGGGACCCCGGTCCGGCCCGCCGGAGAGGTCTGGGGTTACCGTAATCGGGCCGCATGACGAACATCGGCGTTACCCTCACCAGTGTTTGCGGATGAAGAGAATGACGTTGAGGATGCCCAGGGCCAGGCCCAGCAGGATCAGATTGACGGTCCAGCGCACCGAGTAACCCGCCTGGAGACCGTCCAACCAGCTCCCGAGATAGGCCCCGCCCACCAGTGGCGCTAAAAAAAGTATAGACAGGGTGCCGAGAAATACCGTCTGGGCGAGCAGGGACCGACGCCCCCGCTCGGCCCCGTCCAGCCGCCGGGCATGGCGCTCGACGCCCTGACGCCAGCGATCGTCGTTCATGGTCGCTGACCTTCCAGTCCGCGCAGGCGGCGGAACAACTCCTGCTCCAGCCGCCGCAGATTGTCCTTGACGCTCTTGAGGGCGGCCTCCTCCTCGGCCAGTTGCCCCGCCAGCAGGGCCGAGATACGTCCGTAGTCGTCGTCAATCAGATAACGGCGGGTGGTGAGGAAGAGTTCATCCGCGGCGAACCAAAGTACCGCCCCCGGGCAGGCCAGGTAGCGCCAGGGACCCGCCGCCTGACGAAAGCGGGCCAGGCCGTACTCCAGCAGGGTCAGCAATGGCGCGTGGCCCGGCAGGAGACCGAAGCGCCCGCTGGCATCCTCACCCACGAAGCTCACCAGGCCCTCGACCCGCTCGTAGCGGGCGGCGCTCTGGAGGTGAAGGGTAAAGGCCCGGTTCATGGCCTGATCCCCGGTGCCCGGGGTTCACTCAGCCCGCCGCGCATATAGCAGCGGTCCTCCGGCACCTGGTCATAATCGCCGCGCAAGATGGCCGCGCAATCCGCCAGGGTGGTCGCCAGGGGCACCGCGGCGCCCGGGATGCCGGTATGGCCGGCAACCACGTGGAAGGGCTGGGTGAGATAGCGCTCCAGGCGCCGCGCCCGGTCCACCGTGCGCCGGTCGGCCTCCGCCAGGGCCTCCAGCCCCAGCATGGCGATGATGTCCTCCAGTTCCCGGTAGCGGGCGAGCTGCTCGCGCACCGCCTGGGCCACGGCGTAGTGGCGATCGCCGATCAGGGTCCGGTCCATCATCTGGCTGGCGGAGGCCAGGGGGTCCACGGCCGGGTAGATGCCCTTGGCGGCCTGAGCGCGGGACAGGATCACGGTGGTGTCCAGATGGGCCAGCAGGGCCTCCACCGCCGGGTCGGTCATGTCGTCCGCCGGGACATAGACCGCCTCCACGGCGGTGATGTTGCCCGTCCGGGTGGAGAGGATGCGCTCCTGCAACTCGGCGACCTCGGACAGCAGGGTGGGCTGGTAGCCGACGGTCGCCGGCATCCGCCCCAGCAGCCCGGAGATCTCGCTGCCGGCCTGGACGAAGCGGAAGGCGTTGTCCATCAGGAACAGCACGTCCCGGGCCACGCTGTCGCGCAGGTATTCGGCGTAGGTCAGGGCGGCCAGGCCGATACGGAAACGGACCCCCGGCGACTCGTCCATCTGACCAAACAGCATCAGGGTACGCGCCATGACGCCGGCGGCGCGCATGTCGTGCCACAGTTCGTGGCCCTCGCGGATGCGCTCCCCCACCCCGGCGAAGACCGACACCCCCCGGTGCAGGTGGACGATGGCGTGCATGAACTCCATGATCAGCACCGTCTTGCCCACCCCGGCCCCGCCGAAAAGGCCGGTCTTGCCCCCGCGCACGAAAGGACAGAGCAGGTCGATGACCTTGATGCCGGTGGGCAGCAGGTCGCCGATCCCGGCCGCCTCCGCCAGGGGGACCGGCGGGGCGACGATGGGGCGGAAGCCCTCCGCCGCCAGGGGCGGACCGCCATCCAGGGGCCGGCCGAAGCCATCCAGCAGCCGCCCCAGGCAGGTCGGGGTCACCGGGACCGCCAGCGGTCCCCCGGCGTCGAACACCGGCATGCGCCGCCGCAGGCCGCCGGTGCGGT
>SBFV01000170.1 GCA_006227775.1 Gammaproteobacteria bacterium
GAGCTCGGCAAGATCAAGGACCTCTCGCAGGTCGCGGCCGAGTTCGAGGCGGTGGTGCGCATCCGCTCCCCGCGCAAGCACGAGCTCACCATCCCCGGCGCCCTGCTCTACGAGCTGATCGAGGAGGTGCGCTACCGCATCGACCGGGGACTGCGCATCGCAGAAGAGGCGGCCACGGAGGCGGCCCGCTCCGCCGACGACCCGGGCAAGCTGATCAACCGCCTGCGCGGGCGCTATCGGGAGGCCCTGCGCCAGGGCATCCTCGACAGCAAGGAGGACGTCGACGTGCTGCTGCTCTCCTTCGAGCTGAATGCCACCCTGGTGTGCGCCGACGAGGGGCTGCGGAAATGGGCGGACAAGGTAGGTATCGAGGTCATTCATCCCCTGAATTTCCGGGCCATTCTGGAGCGGCTGGCGGCCTTTCCGGTCGCGGCGGCGCGCGGTTCGGCAGGATCGCCACCGCCGGATGGCGGGGATCTGGCCTCGGTTCAGTCCAGGATGGAGACGCCGCGAAAGAGCTGATGGAGGAGCCCCGTGAGCTTGGGCACCTCTTTCTCGAACTCCAGCACCCAGAAGTTCCCCTCCTCTTCCAGCCGGCGCTGGGCGATATGGGTGTGGCCGAGGATGGCCCGTAGATGGTCCATGAAGGCCAGGGCATTTTCCCTGCGGCGGAAACGACAGCGGAAGTCGTGAGCCACCCGGCCATCGCGCTTGAAGCGCTCCACCGAACGGCCCAGGCCATCCAGGAAGGCCCGCCCCAGCTCCCGCTCCAGCCGCTCGTCCCGCTCACGGCCGGTCTCATCCAGGTAGAGGGCCATGCGCAGGATGCGGCCGGTGAAGAAATCCCCCGGCAATTCCACCGTGTCGTCCGCCCGCACGGCGATGTCGTAGACCCCGGACCAGGCGGTGACGAATTTGGTGCGATGCCCCAGGGGGCTGTCCTCCTTGAAGACCGCCCCCTCACGGCCCTCCGCGTCCAGGCGTTCGACGATGGTCAGGATATCCCGCCAATCCCCGGGCACGAAACGGCCGAAGTCCCGGGGCACCGGGAGCTGAAAGGCGTTACAAAGGGCGGTCTTTTCCGCCTGGGAGAGAAACCCCGGGTGGCCCAGGCGCATCATGTCGAAGGCGAAAAGCCGCACATCCTCGCTGACGAAGGAGGGCCCGCCCTGGGTGTAGGGATTGTCCGGCCCGGCCAGTTCGGCGCAGAGCACCAGGTCCGGGTGGGCATCGAACAGATCCAGGGGGATGAATTCCGGCGCCCGGTCGGTGGCGAAGGGGCAGACGTAGCCGCCCCGGGATAGGGCAAGCATCTCCTGGCCGCAGCGGAAGATCCGGATGTTGAAGCCATCGATCTTCTCCTCCATCCAGAAGGGACCGGAAAATTGCTGGGCCAGGCCCTGCTCCAGGCGGAAGATGCGCCCGATGCGGGGATAGCCGGGAATGAGCCGGTCATCCCAGGCCAGGGTACCCTTGGGGAAGCCGCGAAAATCGTCCGTCAGGCGGAGATAGCGGTGCTCACCATAGGTCTCCCAACGGGCCTTGCGACGTTCCAGGGCGGATGGAAAGGGTTCCGGGGGTAGGGACATGGCGACGTTGCGACCTCAAGGGGAGATGGTCCCCAGCATACACCAGCCCCTCGCCTGTCGGCGCGGTGCCTAGCGGTGGGGGCTCTCGCGACGGCGGCAGCGAGAGCCGCGCCGGTCGCCATTTGTTCCTCCCCGCCCCTACCCGAGGGAAAACCGCGCGTGTTCGGGTATAAACTGAGGAAGTGCCGTCCAGGCTGCCCCTGCCCTGGAGATCACTGCCGACGCGAGCCTGGTCGCGGCGGATACCCGCAAAACCGGAGGAATGCCTGCATGTCCATGACCCAAACCCCGTCTAAACCGAGCCTGATAGTGATCGCGGCCGCCCTGATCGGGGGGGCGGCCTTCCTTTACATGGTCAAGCTGATGCACGACATGACCCTGTCCGTCGGCCAGATGGCGGGGGAGATGAGCGCCATGTCCGCCAATATGGCCAGGATGCAGGCCGATATGGCCTCCCTGGCCCGGGACGTGGCGGATATGCGTCAGCAGGTCGCCTCCCTGCCGGGCATGGCCGCGGACATGCAGCAGATGCGCGCCTCCATGGCCCGGGTCACGGGCATCTTCGGTGGCACCGGCGAGCCCCTGCGGCAGATGAATCCGATGGAGATGATGCAGCAGCTAATGCCGGGCGGGGAGCGACGCTGATCGGTCGGCTTTATCCCGTCGCCCCCCCGGTCCGCCGGCTCGCAGCGGCGGTAACCCCCTCGCCGCCGCCGGCCATCTGGGGGGTGGTGGCTTCTTCGGCTTCCTCCGGCAGGCCACTCATGGCCGGCATGGCCCCCACCAGGCTGGCAGGCAATCCCTGCATGGCGCTGATGAGGGACACCAGCACCGAGGCGAGGTAAGGAATCGACTGGACCAGCAGAACCGCGACCCAGACCTTGAGATCAAGCTGATAGGCGTCGTAGCGGAAGGTCACCAGCAGGGCGCCCAGCCAGAAGGCGATGACGAAGAGGCCCTCCTCCCGGGCGTCGGCCAGGGCACGGATCAGGGCCGGAGCCTGGGCCAGCTTGGGGGTGCGGTAGAAGCCCAGTTTGTCCGAAACCATGCCCGCCAGCATGGCCCGGGAGATGGTGTGAGAGAGGGCCAGGCCCGCCAGCGCCGCGGCGAAGGTCTGACGCAAAGTGGCGTCCACCCGCCTACGGTACAAAAAGAAGCTCTTGGTCACCTTGAAGGCGAAAAGCACCAGCGGAATCATGGCGATGGTCATGTAAGGGGGCGTGACGTAGAGTTCGGCCACGACCATGGCCACGGTCCAATAGAGGGCGGCCAGGTTGAAGAGCAAATTGAATGCATCGGCGAACCAGGGTAGCCAGCCCGCGAAGAAGTGATAGCGCTGGCCGGCATCGAGCTTGGTCTTGACCGTGCCGAGAAATTCCCGGCGGTGATGGGCCAGGATGCGCACCGCCCCGTAGGCCCAACGGTAACGCTGTTTCTTGAAGTCGCTGAAGCTGTCGGGCATCAGGCCCCGGCCATAGGTAAAGGGGATGTAGAGGGCCTTGTAGCCTGCCTCGAAGAGGCGCAAGCCCAGCTCCGCATCCTCGGTGATACACCATTCCGCCCAACCGTCCATCTCCACCAGGGCCGAGCGGCGGATCATCGTCATGGTGCCGTGCTGGATGATGGCGTTGCGCTCGTTGCGGGTGACCATGCCGAGCAGGAAGAAACCGCGGTATTCGGCCATGCACATGGCCTTGAAGGCGTTCTGATCGGCGTCCCGGTAATCCTGGGGGGCTTGGGCGATGGCCACTTCCGGGTCCTGGAAGGCCGGGACCAGATCGCGCAACCAGAGGGGATGGACCACATAGTCGGCGTCGATGACCGCCACCACCTCCGCGGCGGGATCGGTCTGCCGCAGGGCGTAGTTCAGGGCTCCGGCCTTGAAGCCCGCCAGGGGGTCGACATGGAAGAAGCGGAAACGAGGCCCGAGCTGGGCGCAGTAGGCCTCCACCGGCTCCCAGACCGCCGGGTCCTTGGTGTTGTTGTCGATCACCAGGACCTCGTAGTTGGGATAATCCAACGCCGCCAGGGCATCCAGGGTTTCCTTGAGCAATTCCGGCGGTTCGTTGTAAGCCGGGACATGGATGGAGACCAGGGGCAACTCGCTCTCGCTGACCAGGCGTTTGGGGAAGGGTCGGCGCCACTTGCGCAACCAGAGGGACTCAGCCCATTCGTGGGCCTCGGCCATGATGAAGAGGATGACCCCCAGACCGCCGACCAGGAGCAGGAAACCCGTGATGGCGGTACCCAGGGTCATGTACTGGCGGGTGTAGTCGTACACGATCCACACCACGGCCGTGGACAGACCATAGACCACCAAGGCGAGGAAGCCCTTACCCTTGTGGGAGAGGGTCGAGCTGTCGCGATAGAGAAAAACCAGCAGAAAGACCGCCCCGAGGATGGACAGACCCGCCAGTTCCCGCCAATGGGGGATGCGTACCACGGGCTGGGTGAATTCGAACTTGGGCTTGCGGTCGGCATTGTAGACTCCCCAATAGGCACCGGTAGCCCCTTCGATACTCATCTTCCAGGTCTGATCGAAGGCCTCCATGACGTAGTAGGTGATTCCCATCTGCTCCGCCCGAGAGAGGAAACGGCGCAGGAAGCGGATCTGGTTGGCCGGGGTGGCCTCGGCCCCACCGCTGGTGCGGCCGTTGCTCGGCCAGCCCACCTCGCCGATGAGTACTGGTTTGCCCGGGAACTGCTGACGGATATCCTCCAGGCGTTTGAACACATGATCCACCGATTCCTCAATGCGCACCTCTTCCCAGTAGGGCAGGAGATGGATGGTGATGAAATCGACGTGGTTGGCCAACTCGGGATGGCGCATCCAGATATAGGGAGGCTCGGCGGTACTCACCGGCAGGGCGGTGCCGCGGCGGACGCGATCCAGATACTGGATCATCTCCGGCACGGTAACGTCACCGCGCAGTAGGGCCTCGTTGCCGACCATGACCCGGACCACGTTACGGTTGTTCTGGGCCAGCACCTCGGAGAGGCGGTCCAGCTCCTTATCGTTTTCCTTCGCATCCGGCCCGATCCAGGCCCCCACGGTCACGTTGAGGCGGTGCTTGCGGGCCAGGCGTGGTACCTCGGCCAGGGTGTCCTTGACCGTGTAGGTGCGCACTGCGTGGACGGTGTCCTTGAGTAAGGCCAGGTCCTCGTCGATTTCCTCCACCTTGGGATAGATATCCTTGGAGGGATCGCTGTCGGCGCGCATGGGCGCGAAGGCAAAACCCTGGAGCTTGGCCGGCCAGTTCGGCTCCTGGGTCGGTTGATTCAGGAGTGCCCAGGCGGCCAGGGCGAGAAGGGCGATCAGGAAGGGAAAAATGATGTTGTTGGAAGGCCTCATCTGGCACGGCATCCATGAAAAAACCCGGGCGGCCGGGAAGCCGTCCAGGGAGAAACTGGAGAAAGATCAAATGCTCAGCCGTGTAATAGCCCTATCGCACCAACCGCGCGGGGCGGAAGATGGCCGGGTAACGTGGGTTATGAA
This sequence comes from Gammaproteobacteria bacterium, assembly GCA_006227775.1. Classification (GTDB taxonomy): domain Bacteria; phylum Pseudomonadota; class Gammaproteobacteria; order Chromatiales; family Chromatiaceae; genus M0108. The sequence goes on from SBFV01000170.1 coordinate 5,086, forward strand.
TCCTGGCGTCGAACTCCGGGGGAGCCGGTCGGGGAAAGGGCTGGCGGCAATGAGGGATAATATCCCCGAGAAAGGGAAAAAAGCCAGCCTTGATTTCCCTAAGGCGCTTCAGGCCGCCCGAAGGGCGCTCGACCCCTGGTCCGTACCCCCCTCTTTCAGCCGCACGCTGTAATCATTCGGCGGTGCAACCCGCCCCTCTTCAACCCACCAGGTCCCATCTGGCGGTTGTTGCAGGTGCTGTCCGGCCACCCAGGGCCCCGGTCGACCTCACTCAGGAGCTGTTCCGGATGCCAGCGTAAGGCCGGTTAAAGCTCGGCAGGTTTCCGGGGTGCCCGCGACGCCGTTTGGGGTTAGAATTCGCGCCAGCGCAGGTGGCGAAATCGGTAGACGCCCTGGATTTAGGTTCCAGTGGGGCAACCCGTGCGGGTTCGAGTCCCGCCCTGCGCACCATTCACAATCAAGAGCTTACGTCCGTTTTATGGACTTCGCTCGTTCCCCATCCCCCGTAGCGTGACCAAATCGTGACTCGTCGCACCTTGCGACAGTCGTTCTCAGATTGTCCGGCGCCAAATGCGCGTACCGCTCCGTCATCAGAATCGTGCTATGCCCCAGCGGATCCCATATCTCCGCCAACGGCGCGCCGGCCGATACCAACCAAGCCGCACAGGTAGGACCAAGATCGTGGACCGAGAAGTTCCTGATCCCCGCCTCCCGGCACGCTGTAATGAAAGCCTCCCTGATATTGCTTCCCCGCGAGCCGTCTTTCGGGCCTCAAGGCCGATGGCCGCGCCGCGGCCGCCCAGGGGCGCACCCCCGCTAACCGCCTCTACCTGTTCCTGGCTGTCTTCAGCCGTAAGGTCGTCGGCTGGGAGGTCTTCACCCGCGAAAGCGCCGAGCAGGCCGCGACCGTGTTCAGCCGCGCCTACCACCGCGAGGGGGTGACGCCAGAGCGCCTGGTCCTGCCTGCCGATAACGGCGGGCCGATGAAGGGGGGGACCCTGCTGGCGACCTTGCCGCGCCTGGGGGTGATGCCCTCCTTCAGCCGGCCTTCGGTCAGGGATGACAACCCCTACGCGGAGGCCCTGTTCACGACCCTCAAGTACCATCCCGGCGCCCCCGGCCAGCCCTTCGCGAACCTGGAGGATGCCCGCCAGTGGGTGGCGCGCTTTGTCGCGTGGTACAACGAGCAGCATCGTCACAGCGCCCTCCGGTTCGTGACGCCAGGACAGCGCCATCGCGGCGAGGACCGTGCCTGACTCGACCAGCGCCTCCAGCTCTATGCCGCCGCTAAGATCCGCCATCCCGCGCGCTGGTCAGGGGCTACCCGCCCGTGGGAACCCGACGCCATCGTCTGCCTGAACCCCGGTCGAACCCCCAAACA
>SBFV01000452.1 GCA_006227775.1 Gammaproteobacteria bacterium
AGGCCTGGAAGGGCAAGACCGAGATCCGCAAGGAGATGGGCCTGATCGGCATGGCCCACCGCACCAGCTTCGTGCTCCAGGGCAGCATCTCCCACCTGAGCCACCTGCTGGAGGGCTACATCGACGGTCTCAACAGCCGCCGCCCGGCCCTGTTCAACATCTACGCCGTCTGCCAACCCGAGCACGGCGTCCCCGACGACCACTCCGAGCACCAGAGCCGCCTGGCGGTGGAGTCCCGCGCCTATCCCCTGTTCCGCTTCGACCCGGACGCCGGCACCACCTTTGAGGAGTGCTGCTCCATCGAGGGCAATCCCAATCTGGACGACGACTGGATCAGTTGGACCATCCGCTACCAGGACGAGGCCGGCGAAGGACAGGAGATGTCCCTGCCCATGACCTTCGCCGACTTCGCCATGACCGAAGGCCGCTTCCGCAAGCACTTCCGCAAGGCCCCGCCGGAGACCTGGAACGACAGCATGGTGCCCCTGCACGAGTTCCTCGACCTAGACGCCGACGACCGCGAGGGCAAGTTTCCCTACGTCTGGGGCGTGGATGGCAAGAACCGCCTCATGCGCGTCCTGGTCTCCCAGGAACTGGTCCGCTCCAGCGAGGAGCGACGCCAGTTCTGGCGCCAGTTGCGCGGCATCGTCGGCCTCGACCGCCAGTTCGACGTGGAGGCGGTGCGCAACCAGGCCAAGGCCGAGATGGCCCAGAAGCTCACCGCTGGCCTCTTCGCCCTGGCCACGGGTGGCGCCAGCGGCCTGGGGTCGGGCTTCCTCGCCGACTTCGCCCCCACGGGCGGAGGCAACGGCTCCGGCCACGCCACCAGCGCGCTCCCGGGCGCGGCGGCCGCGGGTGGTTGGGAGCCAGTGTGGATCGAAAGCCCCGAATGCACCGCCTGCGACGAGTGCATGAACATCAACCCCAAGATCTTCGCCTACAACCCGCAAAAGCAGGCCGTGGTCGTGGACCCCAAGGGCGGTCCCTTCAAGGATATCGTCAAGGCGGCGGAGAAGTGCACCGCGGGCTGCATCCATCCCGGCACGCCCTTCAACCCGGCGGAGAAGGATATCGACAAGCTCGTCGCCCGGGCGGCGAAATATCAATAAGGTGCGACCAGGCCATGCCCCCTCCCCCCTCAGTGGGGAGGGTCGGGGAGAGGGGGATCACAGGTCCGACCCAAATGGATTCGGTCCCCAACTCTACCGGAGAGGGTCGGGGGGCGTCTGGCGGGGGTATCGCCAGCACGGCAGGGTCTTCAAGCCTACAAGGACGTATTCAGGTTGTCCCCCGCCAGACGCACCCGGCCCGGCTAGCCAGAAATCCGACTCAACTTCGATCCAAGCACGCATCCGCAAGAAAGAGCGAACATGGGCATCATGAACTTCTTCCGCTCCACCAAGACCTTCGCCCACGGCATCCACCCCGTGGAGCACAAGGAACAAACGGCGGACAAACCGATCCGTCGCCTGGGCTTCGCCCCCGAACTGGTGCTGCCCCTGGCGCAGCACCGGGGCAAACCGGCCCGGCCCCTGGTCAAAATCGGTCAGGAAGTGGTACGTGGGGAGCCCATCGCCGAGGCCGACGGCTTCCTCTCGGTGCCCTTACACGCCCCGGCGGACGGCGTCATCCGCGCCATCGACCTGGCGTCAACCGCGGAAGGACCCAAGGCCCAGGCCATCTTCCTCAAGGTCCATCGCGCCTCCACTCAGGAGGTGCTCTACGACCTGCACCGGGACCTGGACACCCTGTCCGCCGAGGAACTGATCGCGGCCGTCCAGGCCGCCGGCCTAGTGGGCCTGGGGGGCGCTGCCTTCCCCAGCCACGTCAAGATGAAGCCTCCGGCGGGACGGACCCTAGAGACCTTGGTGGTCAACGGCTGCGAGTGCGAGCCCTACCTGACCTGCGATCACCGCGTCATGCTGGAGCGGCCGGACAGCATCATGGCAGGCATCCGCATCGTCCTCAAGGCGACCAAGGCCAGCCGGGCGGTGATCGGGGTCGAGGACAACAAGCCCGACGCCCTGGCCCGGTTGCGGGAGCGTATCCCCGCCGACCTGCCCGTGACCGTCGAGGCGGTGGAGACCAAGTACCCCCAAGGCGCTGAGAAGATGCTTATCAAGAGCCTCTTCGGCTGGGAGGTCCCCGCGGGCGGCCTGCCGGCGGACCTGGGCATCGCCGTCTATAACGTCGGCACCCTGGCGCAGATGGGCGAACTGCTCCCCCGAGGTCAGGGCCTGATCGAGCGGGTGGTGACCGTCAGCGGTCCGGGCATCTTCCGGCCCGGTAACTACCTGGTTCCCATCGGCACCCCCCTACGCTTCCTGCTGGAGCACACCGGGATGAGCGAACAGGCCGGCGAGGTCATTCTCGGTGGGCCCATGATGGGTATGTCGGTGGCATCCCTGGAGGTGCCCATCACCAAGGCCGTCTCGGGCGTGGTGGTGCTGGAGGCCCAGGACCCGGACCTGGCCCAGCGTCAGGTCCTGCCCTGCATCAAATGCGGAGCCTGTCTGGAGGCCTGCCCGGTCAAGCTCAACCCCTCCACCCTCGGCCAGTTGGCCCAGCACCGGGAATACGGTCGCATGGCGAGCGACTATTACCTGGATCAGTGCTTCGAGTGTGGCAGTTGCGCCTACGTCTGTCCCTCCAACATCCCCCTGACCCAGTATTTCCGCATCGCCAAGGCCATCAACCGGGAACACCAGCGCAAGCCCAACTGAGCCGTCGCCGGCGCGCCCCGCATCGCCAGGAGCCGTAGCCGCGATTACCCGCTCAAGCCGAACCGAGTCCCTTTCAGCGAGCCCCGCCATGTCGAGACCCATCGAGATCCGCACCTCCCCGCACCTGAAGCGGGCGCGCACCGTGCCGCAGATCATGCTGGGCGTCGTCTGGGCCCTGCTGCCCATCTGCGCCTTCGCGGTCTTCCAGTTCGGCCTCAGCGCCCTGCTGCTGCTGGTCACCACCACGGCGGTGGCCATGGGGACCGAGTACCTCTTCGCCCGCCTGTCCGGTCGGGGTAACACCCTCAATGACTGGAGCGTGGTCATCACCGGCCTGCTGCTGGGCCTGACCCTTCCACCGGGCTTTCCCCTGTGGATGGCGGCGGTGGCCGCCTTCGTCGGCGTCGCCCTGGGCAAGTCCCTGTTCGGCGGCCTGGGCTTCAACGTCATGAACGCCGCCCTGGTGGGGCGCGCCTTCGCCCAGGCGGCCTTCCCGGTGGCCATCACTACCTGGACCCCGGGCTTCGCCCCCGGCCGCTTCCAGGAACCGATCCCCTCGACCCTGACCCCGCCCCTCATGCAGCCGATCCCGGTGAAGGACTGGATCGGCGGGCTGAATATCGACGGCTTCACCGGCGCCACCCCCCTGGCCCTGCAGAAGTTCCAGCATATCGAGGTCAGCGGTCTCGATCTCTTCACCGGCATGGTGGCCGGCTCCGCCGGGGAGACCTCGGCGCTCCTGATCATGGTCTGCGGCCTCTGGCTGGCCTACCAGCGCCTGCTGGACTGGAAGATCCCGGTGGGGGTCATGCTCGGCGCCGTCCTCATCGCCCTGCCCTTTTGGCTGCTGGATGGCGGCGTCTATCCCACCCCCTGGTTCGTGCTCTGCTCCGGTGGTCTCATGCTCGGGGCCTGGTTCATGGCCAGCGACATGGTTGGTTCCCCGGAAACCCCCTGGGGCGCCCTGGTCTATGGCCTCTTCATCGGCGCCCTCACCGTGGTCATCCGCCTGTTCGGTGGCCTTACCGAAGGCATCATGTACGCCATCCTCCTCGCCAACGCCGCCGCGCCCCTGATCTCGGCGGTCACCCAGCCTCGGGTCTTCGGCACCCGTAAGGAGAGACGGTCATGAGCGGGACCCTCCCTGTCCAGACCAGTACCCCGGCTCCCGCAACCCCGGCACCGGCTACCCCGGGTCTGGCCATGCTGATGACCCTGGGGCTCATCGCCGCTATCTCTGGTCTACTGGTGGCGACGGCCTACGAATACACCGCCCCCATCATCGCCGAAAAGGAGCGCATCGCCACCGAAGCGGCGGTGCTGCGCATCCTGCCGGGCGCCGTCGCCAAACGCGACTTCCTCATCGCTGCCCAGGGTGGCCTGACCCCCCTTGCAGCCAACGGGGATGGTGGCGGCGCTTCGGATGCGGCGGAAGGCAGTATCGTCTATGCCGGTTACGACGCCCAGGGTCAGCTCCAGGGTCTGGCCTTCACCGGCGTCGGCACGGGCTACGCCGGTCCGGTGAAGGTCCTGTTCGCCTACGACCCCGAGCGCCAGCTCATCGTCCGTAGCAAGGTGCTTAAGTCCAACGAGACTCCGGGCTTTGGCGACAAGCTCGACAAGGACCCGGCCTTCCTCAAGAACCTGGAGGCCCTGGATACTCGTCTCGACGCCACGGGCCAGACCCTGGCCAACCCCATCGTCACCGTCAAGAACGGCACCAAGACCCAGCCCTGGCAGATCGACGCCATCACCGGCGCCACCCTCTCCTCCCGGGCCATGGGCAAGGCGGCCAACCAGGCCGCCCAGCGCGCCGCCCCCGCCATCCAGCGCAGTCTGGCGCTGCTGGCCCAACCGCCCCGGGAGCGCCCATGAGCGGTTGGCCCCGTCATCGCCAAGCGGTATTCGGCATCTTGGCAGGCTCAGGTACTTTCCCCCTCCCCCCAACCCCCTCCGGCGAGGGGGAAGAGGAGCGGAATTTTAGGCGCATCCACAGCAACCGGCAGGTATGAACCATGGCTGAAACCACCCAACCAGGCACGGGCGCCAAGCCAACCGCGGACCCCTTCAACCGCCAGGAGAGCCTGACCGCGGACACCTTCCTGCGGGGACTCTGGCAGGAGAACCCGGTCTTCGTCATGCTGCTGGGTATGTGCCCGACCCTGGCGGTGACCAATTCCGCCATCAATGCCCTGGGAATGGGTCTGGCCACGACCTTCGTCCTGCTCGGATCGGGTGCCCTGGTCTCCCTGCTACGTCACCTCATACCCAAGCAGGTGCGCATCGCCAGCTACATCGTCATCATCGCCACCTTCGTCACGGTGGTGGACTACGCCATCCATGCCATCAGTCTGGAGCTCTACGCCTCCCTGGGGGCCTTCATCCAGCTCATCGTCGTCAACTGCATCATCCTGGGCCGCGCGGAGGCCTATGCCTCCAAACAGCGGCTGCTGCCGACCCTGGTCAATGGCCTGGGGATGGGCCTGGGCTTCACCCTGGCCCTGCTGAGCCTGGGCTCCGTGCGCGAGATCCTGGGCAGCGGTAGCCTCTTCGGCTATCCCCTCTTCGGCGAGGACTTTCAGCCCTGGCTGGTGATGGTCCTGCCCCCCGGCGGCTTTTTCGTCCTCGGCGCCTGGCTGCTGCTTTTCGCCTGGCTGAAGCAGCGCCGTGAGCGTCGTCCGCTGGCATCCGCCGGAGCCACCAGCCATGGTTAGTCCCTCGCTTCCGCTGATCTTTCTCGACGCCGCCGTGGTCAACAACTTCGTCCTGGCCCTGTTCCTTGGCATCTGCCCCTTTCTCGGCACCTCCGCCAAGAAAGAGACGGCCCTGAATATGGGGCTGGCCACCATGTTCGTGATGGTGGTGAGCTCCATTGCCGCCTACGGTGTCAACTGGCTGCTGATAGCATTGGACCTGGAGTTCCTGCGCCTCATCTGCTACATCGCCATCATCGCCTCGGCGGTGCACTTGGTGGAGATGTTCGTCAAAAAGTACAGCCCGGCGCTCTTCCGCTCCCTGGGTATCTTCTTGCCGCTGATCACCACTAACTGCGCCATCCTCGGCCTGGCGCTCTTTCAGACCGCCAAGGAGTACGACTTTCTCCAGAGCCTGGTCTACAGCCTGGGAGCCGGTACCGGCTTCATGCTGGCCCTGCTGCTCATGGCCGGTCTGCGGGAGAAACTGGATCTGGCCAGGCTGCCGACGGTCAGCCAGGGGGCGGCCATGACCCTGATGCTGGCAGGTCTCCTGTCCCTGGCCTTCATGGGTTTCGCCGGCCTGGGAGGTTCCCATGGTTGATTGGGCATCGCCCCCGGGTCTTCTGGCGCGGCATGCCCTGACAATCGCCAGACGCGCCACTACCCGCCTTGCGGGCCAGGTCAGCGGCCATGCTTAGGGCCTTCGTCGCCAGCCTGGTGATCTTCGCCGTCCTCGTCGGCTGGGTGTGGGTCCAGCGGAGTTACGCCGCCTTCGCCCAGCGTAATCCCCAACTCGGCCCCTTCCGCTCCCCGGACGGCGGCTGCGGCGGCGGCTGTGCCTGCAAGGCCGGCCACTGTGAGCCGCGCTGATCGCCCCCTTTACCATGCTAGCCCGTTACCGCCAATCCCCCATGTCCATCATTTGCCGAGTACCCGCTGGTCCAAGACTGGCCGGGTTGGCAGCCTCACTGAAACTCTGAAGGAGCCCGCAACATGAGCGAACTCGAACCCCCCATCGGTCCCACCGTCGCGGCCCA
>SBFV01000407.1 GCA_006227775.1 Gammaproteobacteria bacterium
GAGAAAATAAACCCCCAGCAGGCTCAGTCCGGTCACGGAGGCGGCGTAGGCCCAGAACATGAAATCGAAGGTCTGCTGGTCCTGGGGAGGCAGCAGGGCGAAAACCATGAGATTGGCCGGGGCGGCGGTCAGAAACCAGGGAGCCAGGTAATGGATGGAATCAAGTCCCGTCGTGTACAGCATGGTGGAGGATCTGGCCCGGGTCCGGGGGTCCCAGCCGGCTACCAGGTGGGTCATGACCGGGCCGACGATGGAGGCCCGGCCGATGATGGTAGGGACGATCGGGGTGAAGAGAAAGCCGGTGAAAAAGATCGCCGCCTGGTGCATCCGGGTGTTGGCTGGCAGGCGGTGCAAGAGGAACAGGGTGTAGCGATAGCTTAGCCCGGACTCGATGATGACGACGCCCAGCCCCATGATGCTGAAGGCCAGCAGGAATGCGATGGACGAAAAGCCCGACAGGATCACGGACTCGGGCGCCAGGCCGAAGACCATGACCGCCAGGAGGGCAAGGAGGGCGGGGATGAGCTCCGGGAGCAGATTGAACATCCAAAACAGGGTGGTCGTCACCGCGATGGCGGTGAAGAGGCTGACCTGAGGATCGACCCCCAGGTGGAGCAGGTAGGGGTAGATCAGGCAAGGGGCGATGATGATGAGCAGCCAGGCCAGGGGCTTGAGGAGATTCTCGATCATGGCCGGGCCGGGATCCCGGATGGGGAAGCCGTAGGGTCAGGCGGGAGCCCCTGGCTCAGCCGGAAAACGCAGGCCCGCCAAGAGGGAGGCCGGCCTGCCCCGGGCACCTGGGCAAGGACAAGGGCCCTAGGCTTCATCGAGCAGGCGCAGGAACATGACCGTGATATCGTCGGACTGGGGGGCGCCGGCGGCAAAGTCATGGACGGCGGTCATCACCGCGCCGATGATCTTCTCGGCGGGGTTGAAGGCATGGGTCGCGAGGACGGGCTCGAGCCTGGCCAGCCCGAATTCCTCGTTCGTCGGACTCATGGCCTCGGAAACGCCATCGGTGTATAGGAAGAGACCGTCTCCCGCATCCAGCGTGACGGTATCGCAGGCGTATTCCGCTCCCTCCCAGACCCCCAGGGGCAGGTTCACGGTCAAGGGGAGCTGGCGGACACCACCATGGCGGGTAAGGATATAGGGGGGGTTGTGGCCGGCGTTGGCATACGACAGGCTGCCGTCGCGACGGTCCAGAATCGCCAGGAAGAGGGTGACGAACATCGAGTGATCGTTGTCGCGAGCCAGTTCGTGGTTGGCCTTGGCCAGAATGGCCTGGGGACGAGCATCCCGCTCCGAGGCGGAGCGGATCAGGGTCTTAGCCATGGCCATGAAGAGGGACGCCGGCACCCCCTTACCCGAGACGTCGCCGATGACGAAGCAATAGTGGTCCTCGTCGATGCCGAAGAAGTCGTACAGGTCGCCGCCGACCTCCTTGGCGGCCACTAGCCGGGCGAAGAGTTCCACCCGTCCCTGCAAACGCGCGATCTGGAAATCCCGGGGCAGCATGCTCTGCTGGATGGCGCGGGCGGTTTCCAGGGATTCCTGCAGCTTGCTTTTTTCCAGGGCATCGATGGCCATGGAGACATTGTTGGCCAGAATCTCGAGGAGGTTGCGGTCCATATCGTCGAAACGCCGATCGCCCCGCAGGTAGATGACATTGCCCGGGAGCGAGGGATTCCTGAACAGGGCCACGCATTCGTGACCATTGACCAGACACTTGGCCTTTTCGATAGCGTCCTGGATGAGGTTACGGGTATCCCCATCCAGCTTGCCGGTATCGCCATTCAAGGACAGGAGTCGCTTCCCATCATAGGCGCCAAACTGGCCCGTATAGTTGTAGGCGAGGCTGACGTTGATCCTGCGGTCGAGAAAGATGACCCGGCAGATGATCCGACCCAGTTCTTCCTTGATCCGATCAAGGGAACCGGGTTCCAGGAGGGTCTTCATGGCATCCAGGATGTCCTCCAGCCCGCGCTGCGCCCGCTTGCGTTTCTGGATATTGATCAACAGGGTGACGATGAAAGCCAGAAGGACGATGAGGATGGTCAGAACGGTCCAGATCAGCTTCTGGTACTGGTAGTAAAAGGTCTGGGGTTCGTTGAGGATCAGGCTGCCGGCCGGCAGGTCTGCCGGGCTGAGTCGGGCCTTATCCAGTTCGACGAAATCGAACATGAAGGCGTTGGGACTTGCCATCACCACGGGGATACTGGATGCCGCTTCGCCCGCCAGGATGCGCTTGGCGAGCACGGCCGCCACCTGTCCCTGGTAGTAGGCGCTTTTCACCATGCCCCCCATCACCCCCAGGCCGACCATGTAATCGACCTGGCCGTAGATCGGCACCGGCGCGGCCTCCGCGATGAGGGGGATGGCCTCGGTGGGATCGAAGCTCCGCCCCGAGGCATCCCGAAAGAAGGAGAGATAGAAAACGACCGCGTCGGGGCCGAGCCCCCGCAGGGTCACCAGGATCTCTTCCATGGTCTGCTGGGTCAGGTAGACGAAATTCCAACGTTGGGTGAAATCCGCCGCGGTCGCGTTGAATTCTTCCAGGATCATTTTGCCGGCGGTCAGTTGGTCACTGATGACGTAGAGAGTATGGGCCTGGTCGTGGAGGTCGGCGATCAGTTGCAGGGTGGAGCGAAAATCCGCCGCCTCGGTCACCCCCGTGACCTGGGGGATGCCCCTGGTCTTGTCCGGGGAATAATTGGCGATACCGCAGAAGACGACCGGGGTGGCGGGAAAGAGGTCCCGCCCATACCCTTGGAGGAAGAGGAGGGCATCGTCATCGCTCGCGATGATCGCGTCGAAGGCGAGATTGCGGTATTTGTGCTCCAGTAACTGACGCAGCAAGGAGAAGTGCCGTTCGTCGTTGATCACCTTGGTATCCATGTACTCGACATGGAGGATGGTGCCGCGGTCCTTGGCGAAGGCATCCTCGATCGCCGCGACGATGTTGTCCGTCCAGCCGTAACCCTTGTTGTAAGAGTTGAGGATCAAGAGATGCCTCTTGCTCGGCGTGGCGGTATCAGCCCCGAAGGCATCAGTGGAGAGGCCGGGATGAAGCCATCCCAGCAGCAGGAGCCACAACCCTAAGACAGCGATTGGGCGCACCACCAGCGATGTCAGATCCCGGGTGGGGGGATGAGAGGGGCGTTGAGGGTGTCACGGACATAGTCGCAGACGACCTGACCCAGCATATCCAGGCGGACGATCGCCTGGATACGCTCCCGGCGGTTGTCCACTTCGTCCGGGTTGAAGACCCGGCTCAAGAGGTCACTGCCATCGGCCAGGGCGATGAGGAAGATATCGCGTGGATCGGGGATCTCATCGCTGAACAGGATGTTCGAGATCCGGCGCTTGACCTCGACGGTCTCCCGATTGTCGATGGTGGGGTAGACGCGGGTATTGAAGACCCACAGAAAACGCCGCTCCTCCCGTTTGAGGATGCCTCTTTGCAGCAGGCGGTTCAAGGCCATCTCGCGCAACTCATCCCCGTGCCGGGACAATTCTTCCACCCAGTCGTCGGCCTTCATGCTCTCGGCCTTGAGGGTGATGGCCTCCAGGCAGAAATCCAGGATGGGTTCACCGGTCAGCGTCCTGTCAATCAGCATGAGGTGCTGAGGGTCCATGTCGATGCGGTTCAGCAGGGCGAGGTCCATAAGGGCGGCACCCGCGAGGGCGGCGCTCATGACGCCATGGGCGACGTCGGCGAAATAGCCTGACTTGTCATCGTGGGCCAGCAACAGGAATTCTTCGGCGAAAGTGAGCATGACGTTACCAGAAGGGTAGGCTGGATGGGGGATGGTTGGCGGCGCGAACCTATCACAGCCTAACCTGGCTGGCAATTGTCCCGCCCTGATGCGGGAATTGAGCCACCTCCCACCCTGGGTCTGCGCCGCCAAGGCGGGGTGCCTTTTGCTACACTGACAAGACGAGTATCCCACCGGCTCCCTTCAGGCTCCTCGATATCGCTCCTCGGCTCGCTCATGGCGGATCGCCCCTTAAACCTATGTCTGAGGTTGTGGACCAGGATTTCATCCTCGGGCTGGCGCCATCCCCCTGCCGCCGGGTTCCGGGGAGCCACCCATGGTCCCAACCACTGCCGCCCCTGGCGGGGCCTCATTTCCCTGCTCGCGGTCGCCCTGTTTAGCTCACACCCGCCCGTTCTGGCCCAGGAGGCGCCAAATCTGGACCAGGGGGATCAGGGTCTGATCCCGGTCACCCTGGCGCTGCAATGGAAGCCCCAGAGTCAGTTCGCCGGTTATTACCTAGCCCGTGACAAGGGTTACTACCGCGCGGCCGGCCTGGAGATGAACTTTCTGCACGCCAATACCGATCGAGGCTCCCTCATGCTCCTGACCGAGGGGGAGGCGGAACTGGCGACGGCCGCCCTCAGCGATGCCTTGCTGCTGGCACCGCATTTGGTCCAGATTGCCCAAGTGGTACGCCGTGACACCAACCTGATCATTGGCTGGAAGGACATGGGCATCCAGGGGATCAACGACCTGGATGGTAAACCGGTAAGCTACTGGCAGGGGGTGGCGTCCACCTTCGATGCCTTTTTCACCCTCCACCATATCCGGCCCATCCCCATCCCCCAGTATTATTCCATCAATCTCTTTCTGGAGCGGGGCGTCGCCGCCTGCGCGGCCAAGGAGTACAACGATCTGCATCGGCTGTGGCAGGCGGGCATCGACCCGGAGCAGGTCACCGTGTTCAGGATCCGGGATTTCGGGGTGGGCTTTCCCGAGGACGGTCTCTATGCCGAGTCCGGCTGGGCCGAACGGCACCCGGATCTTCTCGACCCCTTGCGTCAAGCCACCCTGCGAGGTTGGCGCTACGCCCAGTCCCACCCGGAGGAGGCCATCGCGCTGGTGATGGCGGAGACGCGCCTGGCCCGCATCCCCACCAACCTGCCGCACGAGCGGTGGATGCTGCGGCACATGCTGGACAACATTTTCGTTCCCGACGAGGAGGCGGATCTCGCCGGCAGTCTGAAGGAGTCGGAGTTCCAGCGGGCCGCCACCAAGCTCCAATCGGCTGGGTTACTGGCGCAGGTGCCCGATTTCTCGCGGTTCGCCCCCTTGGAGGGGGCAAATCGTGACTAGGCAACCCCCGCCGGGGGGGCTGGCTGGTCGCTGGCCTGGGATGGGCATCCGCAGTCGCCTCCTCCTCTGGACCGTCGGTGTCACCGGGGCCCTCCTGATCGCCGTTATCGCCTGGAACTACCTGAACGTCCTCACCCGGCTGGAAGCGGAGGCGCGGGACCGCGCCACCTTCCTGGCCGAGGGCTCCGCGGATATGATCGATGCCCACCTGGGGCCCCTTCAGGGTCTGATCCGGGGGCTGGCCCTGGGTCTGGAAAATCATGCCCTGGATCTGCCGTTCGCGGCGGTGCGGGACCTGCTGTTCTCCGCCTTGCGGGATCACCCGGAAATTTATGGCTCCACGGTGGCCCTGTTGCCCGAGATGAAGCCCGTGACCTGGCCGGATGCCGCGCCCTATGTCTGGCGTGACGGCGATACCTTAGGTTATGAGGACCTGGATCTTGGGCGGGGTGCTCATGTCGTCGAGGACTGGTTCGCCCTGCCGCGCTTCCTGGCCCGGGAAGTGTGGAGTGAACCCTATCTGTGGACCACCGGCGTCAAGATGGTCACCTTTTCGGCGCCCATCCATCTGCCAACCCCGAATGGGCCCGTCTTCGCCGGCGTGGTCACATGCGATATCGACCTGAGCTGGCTCGATGCCGTCCTCGCGGAGTTGCCCTTGGGACAGCAGGGCTATAGCCTGCTTATGACCCGCAATGGCACCTATATCTCCCATCCCATTCATGATCTGATCCTCAATGAGAGCGTGTTCAGTATCGCCGAGGCCCGTGATGACCTCAATCTGCGCAAAATCGGGCAGCGGATGGTCTCCGGCGATCATGGCCTCATCCCCTGGGTGAGCTGGTGGGGGGGGCTGGAGACCTGGCTGGCCTGGCAACCCCTGAAGACGGCGAACTGGATCATGGCCACGGTGATCTCCAAGGAGGAACTGGAGGCGGAAATCCTCCGCTTCAGCCGCAACGAGGCCTTGGTGGCGATCCTTGGCCTCCTGGTGCTGGTGGTCGCGGTCTGGCTGGTGGCTCGTTCCATCACCCGCCCGGTGATCGCGCTCGGTGAAGCCGCCAAGACCCTGGCGTCCGGTGATCTGGATGCCCCCTTGCCCAAACCGCGCGGCAAGGACGAGGTCGCCGAGCTGACGCACGCCTTTCGCCTCATGCGGGACAACCTCAAGCGCTATATCGCCGACCTGGCGGAAACCACCGCCGCCCGCGAGCGTATGAAGGCGGAACTGACCGTGGCCCATAGCATTCAGATGGACCTGGTCCCCAAGACCTTCCCCCCCTTCCCCGAGCGGCCGGACCTGGACATCTACGCCATCA
>SBFV01000078.1 GCA_006227775.1 Gammaproteobacteria bacterium
AGATCATGTAGATGCCGTAGTCCACCCCCAGGCCCATGGCGATGCTGAGCGTCACCTGCAGGTGGAAGGCGAGATTGCCGGACCAGTTCTCCACCCGGGTGAAATAGCCCCCCAAGCCATACTGGGCGAAGAGGGTGATGACCAGGGTGAAGCTGAGTATCGCGGACACCAGCACCGAGCGGAACATGAGCGCCGTGACCAGGAAGATGGCGATCAGGGTCTGCAAGGGCCCCTTCAGCCAGTTCTCCATCGCCACCTCCCGGGTCGCCTCGGTGGCGCCGAGGAAGCCGCCCAGGCCGGGACGGACATAGTCGGGTCCCTCCTGGGCCAGGGGACCCTGATCACAGCTCGTGTCCCCGCAGCGCAGGCCAAAGTTGACCTTACGAAAGCCGGGGTCATGCTTGTGATCCTCGATGTACTGCTGAATGTCCATGGTGACCTGATGGGTCTCGCGCGGGTCCATGGTGTTGATGAAGCCGAGGATGACGCCCTCGTTCCAGTCCTGGGCGACGAAGGAGTCCATATCCCCCGCGGAGGTCATCATCTCCAGCAAGCCGTTGTAGAGCTGCACGATCTCGTCGGGATCGCGATCATCGTCCGGGTCCAGTGACCGGAGGTAGTCCACCGTCGGGATACGCAGGTCCGTCAGGCGGGTCGCCGTGCCCGGCTCGGCGGACAGCAGCATGTTCACCAGCCGGATGTACTGGGCATAGGATCCCGTATAGCCGATGAAGGGATGGGCGCGCATCCAGTTCTCCATGGCCTCGATGTCCGCCAGGACCTCGGCATCGTTGAAGATGCCCTGAGCGCCCATGGTGTCCGGATCGTGGCAGCCGGGCGGGATCAGGTTGCCCGCGTCGTCCCGATCCTGGCAGAGGGGCTTGAGGGGCTCCTTGCCGCGCAAGGGGATGCTGACGGAGATGACGCCGGGCATGACCTGATTGAGCGCGACCAGGTCCTGCCAGGTCTGGGAACTGCCCTTGAAGGCGGCTCGGGCATAGTTGATGCCGCGCTCGACGCCGGGCATGGGGTCTTGCGCGCTGCCCTCCAGAATCCGGGTGTAATGCACCGAGGCCAGGATGATGGCGGTCACCACGCCGATGGGAAGCCACTTGCCCGGCCCCGCCACCAGGCGGGTGAGCCAGCCGCCCACGGTGCTTTCCCAGGAATGGCCCTCATGGTGCTTGACCGCCGCCAGGTCGGGCGGGAATCGCATCAGCAGCAGGGGGATCATGGTGGTGGTGCTGAGCAGCAGGGTCAGCATGCCGAACATGCCGAAGTAGGCGTAATCCTTGTAGAAGGAGATGTCCACGGTGGCCAGGGTGGCGAAGCCCACCATATCGGTGACGATGGACAGGGTGGCCGGCACGATGATGTGACTGATACTGGTCTCGGCCGCCGCCCGGGCGTCACCGAGACGGGCGTATTCATTCAGGTAACGGCGGGTGATCTGCACCGAGTGCCCGATGCCGATGGCCAGCAGCAGCATGGGCGTCAGGACCATCATGGTGGTGAGCTTGTATTGAGTGAAGCCCATGAGACCGATGGTCATGACAATGGTGGCGCCGACGCCGAGGAGGGGGAAGAGGGCGCCGCGCCAGTCGCGGAACTCCAACCAGAGCACGGCGACCACGATGGCCAGGGAAATGACGAAGAGCCACCAGTGGTTGACCAGATCCTGGAGCATCCAGGCCAGAAAATAGGGCTCGCCGGCCACCAGCACCTCGATGCGGGGGTCCTGCCGGTACTCCGCCATGATGGCCCGCACCTCCCGCACCCAGGGCAGGTAGATCTCCTTGACCTGGTCGGTGTAGTCGGCGATGACGTAGGCCGCCTGGGCGATGCAGTCCTTGCTGGCGTATTCCTCGTAGGCGCAGCGGCTGCCATCGGCCTTGTACATGGACACCAGCATGGGGGCCATCACCGGATTGGTGCGGATGCCCTCCTCCAGGAAGGCGAGCTGCTCCGCCGCCAGTTGCGGGTCCGTCTCGCTGATCCCCTCCGTGGGGATGAGGCGCTTGAACACCAGACCGTTCTCGTCGGCGTTCATGTACTTGATCTTCTGCGCGGCGAGATCGATGAAGTTGGGCGAGCGGGCGTGGGGCAGGGCCACCAGCTTGTTGTGGATGGCCTGGATGGTGTTGATGAACCAGGGCTGGAAGATGTCGCCCTCCTTGACGCGGATGGCGAAGACCATGAGGTTGCCCATGCCGAAGTTCCGCTCGGCGTAGGCATTGGTGGCGACGTAACGGTTGACCGCTGGCAGCAGGGTGTCCGGGTCGTTGCGCACGTCGAGTTTGTGCACCTGGGTGGCGAGCAGGGCGGTGGCGATCAGCAGCAGGACCAGGATGGGTACCTGCCAGCGGATCACGAACCGCGCGTATTTCAGGGAGAATTTGTCCTCGTTATTGCTCATGGCGGCGGCCGTGGATAGTGATCCGGCAAGGAATGGGTGGGTAGCCGCCCCGCGCCCCGCGGTGGTCGCGTCAACGCCGGACACGGCACGGCCCCGGCCTCCTGGCGCTTGACCCCGGCCCTCCCTGACCGGGGCGGGCGGCGATCAGAAGATGTACTTCAAGCCAATCCCCAGGTTGGAGGATTCCTTCATCTGCCCGAACTGAGTTTCGAAGTCGCCCCAATACTGATTCCAGGCGGCGGAGACGATGAAGTTGTCGGTGACGGAATACTCCACGTCGAAACGGTTCCACCAGCCGCCGTTCTCCTCATACATGGTAAGGTTGTTCCAGCGGTGCTGCTGCGCCGGCCCGAAGGGCTTGGAGAAGAAGAGGGAATAGAACTCCTTGAACTCCTCCCCGCTCTGGAGGGAGTTGGTGACATTGAGGACGGCGGTATCGCCGGTGTAGCGGGAGCAGTCGTAATGCAGACCGCTCTGGGTCGTGCAGATGCGCCCCTCATCCACGTAGTCGAGATTGATGAACTGGATGAACTGGAGGCTGGCCATCATGTTGGTGAGCAGGGTGATATCGGCGCCCAGGACATACTTGAACATGTCCCCCGCCTCCATCACCAGACCGTTGGACAGGTCGCCAATGCCCAGCAGGCGCTTGTCGATGACGGGCTGCATCACATCGATCTGATAGAGGAACTCACCACGCAGGACGATGGGTCCCAAGGCCTCCGTATCCAGGGCATAGTCGAAGGAGGCGCCCAGGTTATGGATGCGTTGCAGCTTTTCGGTAAAGCGCAATTCCACCGGATTGGTATTGTGGGCACCGGGCATCATGCCGAAGGTGGGGTCCACCGCCCCATAGTACTGGCCCTGACCGTTACGCAGCAGGATGGTGGGGTTGGCCAGGGGATTCAGCGCGCTGTTGGGCACCTGATCGGGGGACAGGTTGGTTTGCAGGTCCGGAATGATGACGGTTTGATTGCCGAAGGGTATCGCCATGCCGGTCGCGCGCTGCACCTGCAGCTCCTCACCGGTCTTGGCGTCATGCCAGCTCAGGTCGATGTAGGGGTTGGGATCGTATTGATAGAGGTAATTCAGGGAGTAGTTGAAACCGCCGGCGGTCTTGTTCTTATAGCGGAAGCCATAGTTCAGTTCCTCCCAGTCCGGCTTATCCTTGACGTAATCGGATCTGGCGCTGGCGCCGGTCACCTGGGCCGAGGAGAAGGTATTGAAGGTGGCAAAGGTGGCGTTAGGCATGTGGTCGAAGGTCGCCGTCGGCTGACTGACATTCCAGACGACATCGCTCGGACTGGTGCCATAGATGTTCAACAGACGGGTGATAAAGTCATTGCCGTTGGGGTCCCCGGGGAACAGACCGTTCTGGGTGATGCCATTGAGGAGAACGGCGCCCGGGGTCCCGGTTGTCGGGTCGCCGGGGTTGATCAGTCCCGGCGTGGAGGTATCCCAATAACCACTGGCGAAACCATCCACCGTCAGGCCGGCGAAAGGCAGAAGGCCATAGGGATTGATCATGCCACCGGTAAAGGCCCCGCCAATGGCGGCGTTGGTGAAGCTTTGGGCGGTGGAACCCAGGGCCGGCACCAGGTTGAGAAAACCGTTGACCTGGCCCGTGATGGCGTCCACGCCCTGCATGACGAAGGGCTGGCCGGAATCGCCGTTCGCGTCCAGGCCCGGAATGACGTTGGGCTCCGCCTGCGAGGCGATGAACTGGACGCTGCCGGCGTCGCCCATGTTGCGCTCGATATTGGCCATCCACATCGGGATGCGGGAATCCTCCATGCTGTCCTGGACGAAATGGCGATAGTCGGTGGGGTTGATGACATCCAGGAGCTTGATCCCGTCGGCGGTGCCCCAGACCACCTGCTGCTTGCCAAGCCGCAGGCCCCAGCCGGCGAGGCTGTAATCGATGTAGGCCTCGCGCAGGATCTCGTACTGGGTATAGTTCTCGGGTCCCCGCCAGTAGTTATTGACCCCCTCGGTATCGTAGATGCCCTGGAGGTCCAGGTGCCAGCTCAAGTCGGGCATCAGGTCGCCATCGAGGAAGAGCCGCAGGCCATTTTCGAACATGTTGAGCTGGCCCACGCTGTGGCCGGAGTCATCGAGCATGTTCTCGGCCTGGCCGATGGTCTGTCCGGCCTGGACAAAGCCCGCCGTGCGGTTGGCGACGGTGCCCTTGACGGAAATTTCGGCCTGGGCGGCCAAAGGCAGAAAAAGACCAGCCAGGATGGCCTGACTCAGGACAGTACGTCTGAACATCAAAGGTTCCCCCCTCTTGGCGATAAATTGCCTTCTAGTAGTAACGATGTGATGGGCTGATACCGCGCGATCAGCCGCGGGGCCAGGGCGCCGAAGCCCAGAAGAGCGCCGGCCCCGCCTCTGATCAGGCTACTTACTGCTTGATTTTGGTGAGCGTTTCCTCGGACCAGAGGGTCGCGGGGTGGGCGGAGTTCTTGCGGACCACGCTCTGGGGAATGACGGCCCAGGTCTCGAAGCCAGTCTTGAGATCCTTGCCATACCAGTACTTCCAGTAGAGGGCGCGCTTGTCGGCCAGGCCAAGGCTGCCCCAGTCGCGGTCGATGACCTTGGTCTTTTCGCTGCCCTTGAAGTACTCGGTGCGGTAATCGGCGAAGGTGGTGGTGTCGATGTAGCTGACGCGGCACTCGTAATACCAGTTCTTCTGCTTGGTGCAGCTCTTGACCTTGTAGACCTCCTTGCCCTTGTGGTCGCAGGCGGGTCCAGGGAGGTTCTGCGTCTCCTTGGTGCGCTGATCGGCGGGCAGGTCAAGGGTGCCGAGGCAGGCATCGAACTTGGTCTTACCCAGCAGCTCATGGGTCTCCATGTTGGGCTTGCGCAAGGTCACGTCTTCGAAAGTAAAGGCGCTGCCCCCCCAGGCATCGTCGAGGGCCGGCTGGGCGAAGCGGCGGATCTTGCGCAGGGCCGGCAGCCAGATCATGTAGGACTGGCTCTTGTTGTCGTCCACGTAGTCCGTGATCAGCATGCCGGTACCGCGCAACTTGCCGGACCGGAAGATGGCCAGGTCCATGGCCTTGGTGACGCCATCGTTATAGTTGTTGTTCAGGAAGCGCTCCAGGGTCACCACGTTGGGCTTGTCTCCCTGGGAGCGGTTGATGAGGGCCGTGATGTCCTTGCCGCTGGTCTCGATGGAGAAGTTGTCCAGGGCATAGAAATGGTTGACGTAATAAACCTGTTCGATGATCTGCTCGGCGGTCGGGGTACCCGCGGGATAAGGCAGACTACGGGGAACGCCGGCCAGGGCCAGGGTCGGGACGAGGGTCAGGGCGGCGGCGCAGGCCATGGCCCGGCTGAAATGCTTGGGCATGTGGGGGTTGTCCTCCAGTGTGGTGAGGTTAGGCGAGGCACGAGTCGCTACCTCGCTTTTTGTTTTCTGTTGTTTTTTCTTTGGTATTGGGACTAGCGGCAGCCGAGCGCGCCAGGCATCGCCCGCACCCAAGACCGGGTTGATCGGAAATATATTAGAAAATTATAAAATACTAGGTATTTCAATGGGCTTCTCCACCCATCGCGGAATTAGAATACGCCGCGTCCGTGAATTAGTCCACATCAAGTGCAGTTATATTCGCTCGGGATGCCGAACAACTCGCCCGCGACCGCCGCGGCCCGGCGGGTGGCCTGGGCGGGCACGAAGACATAGCAGCGCCACAGCCCCGCGTAGCGCTCCTGCAGGGCGCCGATCTCGGTAAAGGCATCCTGGCCAGGGTCGTTCAGCCGCGCCAGGCCCCGGCTGGTCTCCACCGCCACGTCGGCCTCCTTCATCATGGTCAGGGCCGGGCAATAGAGGATGACCTGGGAAAAGGGCAGGCCGAGGGCGGCGGCCAGTTCCCGCTCCACCCGCGCCCGCTCGTCCCGCGCCGCGTGATAGCGGGCCACCCAGGTCTCCCGCAGCGGCAGGGGGACGCCACGGCCGGAGACGACGTAACCGCGCTTGAGCAGATCGCGGTTCAGCAC
>SBFV01000319.1 GCA_006227775.1 Gammaproteobacteria bacterium
AACACCAGATCACCGTCCTGCTGGCCGAAGACCTTCTCGTGCTGCTCCTGCCACTGGGCGAAGCTGACCAGGGGAACGGCCCAGAGATAGGCCTGGACCGCGCGCTGGAAATCGAGGTTATCGAGCAGCTTTGCGGCGGATGCCTGGTCAGGGAAGCCAGCGATGAAATGCAAGCGCCCCAGTCGGCTCTCGACCTGGTCAGGCGAGGCGATGCCAGGGGGCATGGGTGTTGAGTATTTGAACTGGGGCTCGGCGGGACTGCCGCTGAGCTGTTGGGCCTGGCCAGGGACGGCAAACGCCAGGCAGGCCACCAAGGTGGAAAAACTCAAGAGTTTTCCGTCATACATGCGATTCACCTGTCAAAATGGTGGGGTGGTGGGCAAGACGATTGGGGTCATCTTGCCCCTTAAGGGGGGCGCCGGTGCTTGGCCGCCCCTCGTCTTGCCATGACTGCCTCGCTGGCTACTCTCTGGCTTTTTGTTGGCGTTCCGCCGCCTGCGGTTTACGTTCATCCTCCGGCGTCAACTGGGGCCGATCGATGGTCATGAATGGCCTCTTAATCAGGGCTGGAATCAGGACCCTTCGGGCCTGGCCGTGATGAGCGAGATACCGACAGGCAGTCCCCGGAGGGGTTCAGTAGACGAAGGCGCGGCGAAAGGCGCGGCGGTCGGCGCCCGCAATGGAAACCGGCGTCAGCGGCATGCCGATAATGTCGATAAAGAGGGAAACGGGTCCGCCCTCCGTCGGCATTTTGCCCTCCAGAATGCTGACCTGATAACTCAGGTCATCGCCCTTGAGTTCGGGATCGCGCAGGATTACCACGACGTCTTCGACCTCATTCCCCTTCACGATGGAGAGGGTGGCATTGGGGGGATTCGACAGAAAGCTGTCTTTGCCCTGGGACCAGAAGGGTACGAAGCGCGTCGTGTCCATGTGGCCGGCAATCCGCTCCGGGCGGTCGCTGAACATAATGGTGGTCGGGCTGACACCCTTCAGGGTCAGGTTGCCATCCGCGAAATGGATGGCGCGGGCATTTTGCACGAAGAGAAAGTCGGCTTGCGTTGCCGCCGCGGCGGTCTTGGGCCCTTCTGACTTGGCCGCTTCCGGGGCCGTCCAGGCGAGGCTGGGGGCCAGCAAGAGGGAGACCAGAAGGGTCGGGGTCATCAGGCGTGAAAATGTTGCGATCATCGATGTCTCTGCTTGGGTTGATTGGAGGATCAGGTAGGGTTGCCCCTGGTCGGGAGCGGATATCCCGCCTTGCCCTGGCGGGTGACGCCCGCTTACCAGCGGAAGGTGGCGCCCAGGGCGGGGCCACCCATGCGCAGGTCCTGCAGCAATTCATGGCCGCTGGTCGAATAGGAGAGGTTGCGATAGACGAGCACGATATCGCCCCAGTCAAAGCGATAACCCAGCCCCCCCCAACCCTGCCAAGTCCAGTTGGAATAATTGCCCGCCCCGATATCCAGGTAGTAGGGCAGGAACCAGTCGCCCTCAGTGCCCAGGTTCAGTTCACCGCGGACACCGATGATGCCATCGCAGACATCGAGCTGGTCGGAACTACTCCGGGTGCGATAAAGAAGCCCATCCACCCCAGAGAGCCTGAGATCCGTGGAGGTATTCAGGCCCAGATAGCGTACCCCGCCAAACACATCCACAGTGCCAATGGCATTGCGAGCCAAGGTATAGCCGCCAATGCCTTCCCAGACGAATGTCTGGATATCGACCTCGGCTTGCCTGTTCAGGGGGGGCAGTTCAGCCCCGCCAGGCAAACGGATGCTCTGGACTTTGGCATCCTGAGCGCCAAAATTGGTATAGATCAGGTCCATCGCCAGCGACCAATGACCTTTGCGCGCCTCGAACATACCCATCAGGCCAAAACTCAGATTACTGAGGTAGTTGTCTGGTTCGACCTCGACCGAGATGCTGGTGGCGAGCCCGAGTGGATGGTCGTACTCCAGTTCCTGCGTGATATTCGGGAACCAGACATAGGGGGTAAAACTGTAATGCCATTGACCATCAGAGGGATCGGTGCCGGCAGTCACCGCGCTGGTACCCAGAGACAAGACCCCGGCGCAGCCGATGCTGCTGACCAGGAGCAACTTTGAGGTTGCCTGATGGAATGAAAATTTCATGAGCGATAGCCGCAATTCTGGGATGAATGCCGTGGGTCGGGAGGGGGAAAGGCGTTTGAGCGCCGGTGAGGCGGGGCAAGCAGGAGTCCTTATCCTAGGCGTTATTCTGAGGGTCCTGTTCTCTGCTAGGGCAAAAAATAGCAGAGACCTTGCCATGGGGCTTGACGGATAGTGCCAATTTCCTAGGCTAGAGCTACGTAAAGCCGCCGCGCCTGACCTACTGCCAGGTCGTATGGTTGCGGCGGCGCGGCGATGCCCCACAATGAAGCCCGAGAGGCGATACCAGACGCCACCCGCCCCGGGGAAAACCCTGGATTGATCAACGATGGCTACACCGAAAAATGCCCTGACGCATTCCGCCCGATGGGAAAGAAGTCACCGACAGGTCGAGGATCTGCGCGTTCATCCCATCCTCGGCGTTCCGGAGCTGTTGCGCCAACTGGGAGTCGATCCCGCCGCCCTGCTGGCGCGGGTGGGCATCACCCCGGAACTCCTCGCCGATCAGGACAATCGCCTGCCTTTCGAGAGGGTCGGCTGCCTGCTGGCCGAGAGTGTCCGGGAGACGGGGTGCGCCCACTTTGGCCTCCTGGTGGGTCAGCGGGCCTCGGCCGCCGTGCTGGGGGTCATCGGCGAACTGGCGTGTCAGGCCCCCACGGTGGAGGTGGGGTTGCGTCTGCTGTCACTTCATTTTCACTTGCACGACCGGGGCGCGGTCCTGACGCTCCTGCACCGCGGCCCAACCTTGGCGGAGCTGGTCTACACCCTCCATGTCCGCGACTTGCCGGGGGCTGCCCAGGTGATGGACGGCGCCCTGGCCATTGGCATGCACCTCATGCGCGGGTTCTGCGGGCCGGCCTGGTCACCGGTGGAAGTGACCTTCGCCCATGGCCGTCCCGCCAACCTCAATCCCTACCAAAGCTTTTTCCGGGTCCCCTTGCGCTTCGACCAGCGACGTTCCGCCCTGGTGTTCGCGCGCCACTGGCTGCGGCAACCCATACCGGGCGCGGACCCGCAGGCCTGGGAAGAGCTGACCCGACGGATTGGCCTCCTCAGCTCGGCGAGTCCCCATGCCTTCACCGATGCCGTGCGCCAGATCCTGATCGAGTTGATCCTCGGTGGCATCCCCTCCACGGAGCGCATCGCCAGCCTCCTGGGGGTGAGCCGGCGTACCCTCTTCCGTCGGCTACAGGCGGAAGGCGGCAGTCTGCAAGGGATTATGAACGAGGTACGGTGCGAGTTGGCCCGGCAGCTACTTCAGGAGTCCCGGATGTCCATCGGCGAGATCGCCGCCACCTTGCACTTTTCCGAGCCGAGCGCCTTTACCCGGGCCTTCAAGCAGGCGACGGGCATCACGCCCAGCGCCTGCCGGGCCGGGGCGGTGGGCTTGCCCGCTGGCTGACCCCTGCCCCCGTTCGTGCGTCAGGTACGGGTCACCCTTCAGGGTCCCCCCGTTCGCCGGCTGGCGGTCATAGCGCTTCGTGGCCTCAATCCCGGCTCAGGGCCAGGGTGGACCTGGATCAGCGGGTCGGCCACTGATGCTCCCGCCAGCGGCGTATATTGGTCGAACTCCTGGCCCGGCAAGTCCCCTGATCCGTCCTTTTCCTCCCCCGCGCCAGTCCTTTACCCTTCATCCGGACCTCATTCCCATGGCTGCACCCATTCCTACCCAGCTCATCGAGCTTTCTTGCGGCCCACTGGCCTATCGCCGGGGCGGCAGCGGTATCCCGCTGATCCTCATCCACGGCTGGCGTGGGACCTCCAATCACTGGCAGGAGACGCTGGCGAGCCTGGCGGACATGCGTGAGGTGCATGCCTTCGATCTCCCGGGGCATGGCGACACTCCACCCCGGGACGCCCTGCTCACCCCCGAGGGGCTGGCGGCCCTGACCCTGGAGTACGCGGATCGCGCCGGCCTGACCGAATTCGACCTCCTGGGTCACTCCTTCGGCGCCGTGGTGGCCGTCGCCGTTGCCACCCGCCAACCCCGGCGGGTACGCCGCCTTGTCCTGTCCAGCATGGGTCTGGTGCGGAATGACCTGGAACATTTCGCCCTGCTCTATACCCACGGCGCCCTGAACCTGGCGCTCGGCTGGTGGCGTCCCTGGCTCATGCTGAGCCGATCCTGGGCCGGGATGCGGCGACCCTGGCTGGATTGGGTCAGCGCGAACCCGGTTTTGAGCCGCGCGATCGCGGCCCCCTTTCTTCGGCAATGGCCGCTGGACCCGGACCTGGTTCGGGAGGGGGTGCGCGATTTCCTCAACACGGATCCCCTGTCCGCGCTGGAGATTGCCATCAGCGCCAACAGCGCCCGCTTCAAGGCCGCCATCGCCGGGGTCCGCGGCCCCGTCCTGCTGCTCGGCGGGGATCGCGATCCCGTTGCCCCCGTATCCGCCGTCGAAGCCTTGGCCCAGTGCCTGCCCGACTGCCGGAAGGTGTACTTCAAGGACTGCGGCCATCTGCCCATGATCGAGTGGCCTGAGGACTTTCACGCCCAGGTACGGGCTTTTCTCCTGGCCGGGTAGGCCGGTCAGTCCCCAAGGTCAAGGGCGGGTGGCGTCTCCTGGGGATGATGGCTCGGGTTATTCCCGTCCCGCCCGCTTGCGCTCATGCTCCTTGAGGTGGCGCTTGCGGATGCGGATGGCCTTGGGGGTGATCTCCACCAGTTCGTCGTGCTCGATGAACTCCAGGGCCTGCTCCAGGCTGAAGCGGATGGGCGGGGTGAGGAGGATGTTCTCGTCGGAGCCGGCGGCGCGGATGTTGGTGAGTTGCTTGGCCTTGAGGGGGTTGACGGTGAGGTCGTTGTCGCGGGCGTGGATGCCGACCACTTGGCCCTCGTACACCTCCTCGCCGGGGCTGACCAGCATGCGGCCGCGCTCCTGGAGGTTGAAGAGGGCGTAGCCCAGCACCTTGCCCTGGCTGTTGGAGATCAGGGCGCCGTTGCGGCGCGGGGCGATGCCGCCGGGGTTGGCGGGGCCATAGTGGTCGAAGACGTGATACTTGAGGCCGGTGCCGGAGGTCAGGGTCATGAACTCGGTCTGGAAGCCGATGAGGCCGCGGGAAGGGATCTCGTAGTCCAGGCGCACCCGGCCCTTGCCGTCGGGGACCATGTCCTGGAGCTGGCCGCGGCGCTCGCCCAGGGCCTGCATGATGGCGCCCTGGCTGGTCTCCTCCACGTCCACGGTGAGCTGCTCGTAGGGCTCGCAGATGACGCCATCCACCTCGCGGAAGATGACCTCGGGGCGGGAAACGGCCAGCTCGTAGCCCTCGCGGCGCATGTTCTCCAGCAGGATGGACAGGTGCAGCTCGCCGCGGCCGGAGACGCGGAACTTCTCCGGGTCGGTGCCCTCCTCGACCCGCAGGGCGACGTTGTGGATCAGCTCCCGCTCCAGGCGCTCCTTGAGCTGGCGGGAGGTCAGGTACTTGCCCTCGCGCCCGGCGAAGGGCGAGGTGTTGACCTGGAAGGTCATGGTCACCGTGGGCTCGTCCACCGCCAGGGGGGGCAGGGCCTCGACGCAATCCGGGTCGCAGAGGGTGTCTGAGACATTGGGGGCCTCGATGCCGGTGATGGCGACGATGTTGCCGGCCTCGGCCAGCTTGACCTCGTAGCGCTCCAGGCCCAGGTAGCCATAGACCAGGCCGATCTTGGCGCGGCGGCGGGTCCCGTCGGGTTTGACCACCACCACCTGCTGGTTGGGCTTGACGCTGCCGCGCTGGATGCGGCCCAGGGCGATGGCGCCGACGAAGCTGCTGTAGTCCAGGGTGGAGATCTGCATCTGGAAGGGGCCCTCCAGATCCACCTCCGGGGCCGGGCAATGGTCGACGATGGCCTGGAAGAGGGGCGTCATGTCGCCCTCGGTCACGTCCTCGCGCAGGCTGGCGTAGCCGTTGACGGCGGAGGCGTAGACGATGGGGAAGTCGAGCTGCTCGTCGCTGGCGCCGAGGCGATCGAAGAGCTCGAAGACCTGGTTGATGACCCAGCTCGGCCGGGCGCCGGGCTTGTCGATCTTGTTCACCACCAGGATGGGCCGCAGGCCGTGGCTGAAGGCCTTCTGGGTGACGAAGCGGGTCTGGGGCATGGGGCCTTCCTGGGCGTCGACCAGCAGCAGCACCGAGTCGACCATGGACAGCACCCGCTCCACCTCGCCGCCGAAATCGGCGTGGCCGGGGGTGTCGACGATGTTGATGCGGTACTCAACGCCGTCGAGGGTCAGGCGCAGGGCCGTGTTCTTGGCCAGGATGGTAATGCCGCGCTCCCGCTCCAGGTCGTTGGAGTCCATGACCCGTTC
>SBFV01000401.1 GCA_006227775.1 Gammaproteobacteria bacterium
GCCAAAGGGTAGGGGGGTATGGCGGTCCTTGCCGCTCCGGGCCAGCAGGATGAGGCCGATGACGGCGCCGACGAGGCTGGACAGGATCAGGATCAGGGGAAGGGCCTGCCAGCCGAGCCAGGCACCGAAGAGGGCGAACAGTTTGAAGTCCCCATAGCCCATGCCTTCCCGGCCCGTGGCCAGCTTGAAGAGCTGGTAGACGCTCCAGAGGAAGAGGTAGCCAAGGGCGGCCCCCAGGATCGCCTCGCGGGGGCTGGTGAACCAGCCGTTCAGGCTGATCAGGAGTCCCAGCCAGAGCAGGGGGAGGGTGATGCTGTCCGGCAGGAGCTGGGTATCCGCATCGATGAAGGCCAGGGCGATCAGGCCCAGGTCAGCAGCAGGGCCGCCGCGGCCTCCCAGCTCACGCCCAGGCGCCAGACGACCAGCACGGAGAGGAGGGCGGTGAGCGCCTCGACGAAAGGGTAACGCAGGCCGATGGGCTGGTGGCAAGCTGAGCAGCGTCCGCGCAGGAGGAGGAAACTGAGCAGGGGAATGTTCTCCCAGGCCCGGATGGGGTGGCCGCACTGAGGGCAATGGGAACCCGGTCTGGCCAGGGACAGGGGGGGGGCCGGGGTTGGTGGGGGGGGCGACGGGCCGGCGGGAGAGGGCGAACCGGGCGCCTCCGTGGCCACGGCCTCGG
The DNA here is from genome assembly GCA_006227775.1 of Gammaproteobacteria bacterium. Taxonomy (GTDB): domain Bacteria; phylum Pseudomonadota; class Gammaproteobacteria; order Chromatiales; family Chromatiaceae; genus M0108. The sequence goes on from SBFV01000401.1 coordinate 680, forward strand.
CCTCCGCCAGTTGCGCGCATTCCCGCCGCCACTCCCGCTCCATCATCAGCGGCAGGCGATGGATGACGACATTGAGGAAACTGCCCACCGCCAAGGTAAACAGGGCGACGGACCCATAAAGCAGGGGCGGGGTATGGATCAGGAGATCGAGGCTGGACATGGCGTTCATTCCTTGGTGACGCGATTGACTTCCTCGAGGCTGGTGATCCCGGCCTTGACCTTGCGCAGACCGGACTGGCGCAGATCGAGGATACCCTCCGTCCGCGCCTGCTCGGCGAGCTGGATGGCGTTGCCCCCCTCCATGACGAGGCGCCCCATGGTATCGGAGAAGGGCATGACCTGGTAGATGCCGATCCGGCCCCGGTAGCCCTGGTGACAATGCTCGCAACCCACCGGCTTGTAGAGCAGGAGCCCCGCTTCGATCTCAGCGGCGGTGAAGCCCTCCTCCAGCAAGGCCTTGCGCGGGATCTTGTCCGGTTTGCGGCATTTCCGGCACAGTCGCCGCACCAGGCGCTGGGCCATGATCAGCAGGACCGAGGAGGCGATGTTGAAGGGGGGCACCCCCATGTTGGCCAAGCGGGTCAGGGTCTGGGGGGCGTCGTTGGTATGGAGGGTGGAAAGGACGAGGTGGCCCGTCTGGGCCGCCTTGACGGCGATCTCCGCCGTTTCCAGATCGCGGATCTCACCGACCATGATGATGTCGGGGTCCTGGCGGAGGAAGGCCCGCAGGGCGGCGGCGAAGGTCAGGCCCGTCTTGGGGTTCATGTTGACCTGGTTGATCCCCGGGACCTGGATCTCCACCGGGTCCTCGACGGTGGAGATGTTGACGTTGGGCTGGTTGAGGAGGTTCAGGCCCGTGTACAGGGAGACGGTCTTGCCCGAACCTGTGGGGCCCGTGACCAGAATCATGCCATAGGGCTTGTGGATGGCGCTGAGGAAGGCCTCCTTCTGCTCCTCATCGAAGCCGAGTTCCTCGACGCTCACCAGGGTCGCCCCGGTCTCGAGGATACGCAGGACCACCTTCTCCCCATAGAGGGTGGGGAGGGTGTTGACGCGGAAATCGATGTCCCGGCTCCGGCTGAGTTTGAGTTTGATGCGCCCATCCTGGGGCACGCGCCTTTCGGCGATATTCATCCGTGACATGACCTTGAGTCGTGCCACCAGGCGATGGGAGATGTTGACCGGGGGCGATGCGACCTCGTGCAGCATGCCGTCTTGCCGGAAGCGGATGCGAAAGGTCTTCTCGTAGGGCTCGAAGTGGATGTCCGAGGCGCCGCCGGAGATCGCATCGACGAGGATCTTGTTGATGTAGCGCACCACCGGCGCCTCATCCACGTTCAGTTCCTCTTCCGTGGTCACCTGTTCCTCGGCCGCGGCCTGGTCGAGGTTGACCAGTTCGGAGGCCATGATCTGCCCCATGACCGAGTGCTCGGATTCGTGCAGGCGGTTGATGACCTTCTCCATGGTCACCGCCAGCTTGTCCTCTTCCACCAGCACCGCCGCGGTGGTCAGGCCGGTGTTGAAGCGAATCTCGTCCAGGGCTTCATGGTTGGTGGGGTCCGCGAGGGCGACGAAGAGCCGGGTGCCGCGGCGGTGGATCGGCAGGGCCCGGTGCTTGCGCACCAGTTTCTCATTGACCAGATCCAGGGGAAGGGTGGCCAGGTCGAGGGCGCTCAGGTCCAGCAGGGGGATGCCGAGTTCCTCGCAGGTCACCAGGGCGATACGGTGGCTGTCGAGGATCTTTTCCTCGACCAGGTATTGGACGAAGGGCTTACCCCGCCTGGCGGCGTCCTGAAAGGCGCTTTGCGCCCGCGCCTCCGAGATCAGCTTCTCCCGGACCAGACTGGAGGCGAGGCCGGACAGGGGCAGGGGACCAGGGGGGGCAGGCACGACAAGCACCCGAGCTGGCGACTAGGAGAGACGGGAGCTTGACATCACGGTAGCCGCCACCGACGGACGACGCGCATCGATTGCCCGCCTTCCCGTACCGACTGATTGCCGGCGGGGGACGCCATGCCCGGGTCCCCGCCGGCCTGTCGACGGCATCCCTGCCGCCGGAAGTCCCGCCCGCACTCCGATCCTCTCTGGCTTGAAGGAAACCGTGGCTTCCGGATCTCTTGCCCACGAGGAAAGGAAGGGAACGGCCCCGGTACCCCTCATCGATTGACCGAAAAGGCCAGGCGCACGTTGTTGGCCACCAGGCCGTTGTCCTTTTGCTCGCTCTCGTTGAGATAGAATTCCAGGACCGTTTCCCGGTTCATGAGCATGTCCTCGGTCACCTCGTCCGCCACCTCGTTGGCGTGGCAGAAGACGCTGGTGAAGGGCGAGCCCTCGTCACGGGGGTCGGTGATCCACAGGTTGGAGGAGATCTGGTTCATGAAGCGCAGGAAGCCGTAACCCTTCTCCGGGAACCACTTGGTGCAGACCCCGCGCACGCAGGAGCCGGGCTTGCCCCATTCATTGCGCGGCTCGTAGGAGATGGGCAGCAGGTCCGGGATCATGTAGCCGGAATAGAAGGCGTCCACCTCTTGCTGGAGCTGGCGGGAGACGTTCTTGAAGCCGACGAGCTCGACCCGGCAGCCGGTGTTCTGCAATGCGTTGACCACCTGCAGGAAGTCGCCGTCGCCGGTGACCAGCAGGACCTGGTCGAGCTTGCCGGCCTGGAGCATGGCGTCCACCGCCATGTCGAGATCGGCATTGGCCTTGGTGGTGACATTACCGCTGTCGTCGGTATAGCGGCGCACGTACTTGACGGTGATCTTCCAGCCGAAATCGCGCACCATCTGCTGATAGGCGCGGGATTTCTTGGCGTATTCCGTGTCCTCGCGCGCGCGCTCGAGGTCGAAGGCCAGGTAGGTGTTGAGACGTTGGAGAATGCCCGCTTCCCGCGCGGCGAAGCGGCGCAGGACGTCGTAGCGCATCTGGTAGCCGCCGTTGTAGCGGACGTTCTCGGCGTCGACAAAGACGCCAATTCGCATCAGTGAGTTCAACATCAGCTTCTCGCAACAAAAGCGACGGGGTGCCCTGGGCAACCCCGTCGAAGTCTTGGGACTTAAGGATTCTTCCCTGGTCAAGCGTTGGTACGCAACGGGGCCGGCGGATGCTCCCTCAGACTGTTAATCACCCCGGGCCCATGGGTTGATTGGGGGGGCCTGGTGGCTGACCACCAGGGCCCCGGGATGGCCTCAGCGGTTGGCCCGGTTCTCGATCAGCTCGTTGACCACCGTCGGGTCGGCCAGGGTCGAGGTATCGCCCAGGCTGTCGATCTCATTGGCGGCGATCTTGCGCAGGATGCGGCGCATGATCTTGCCGGAGCGGGTCTTGGGCAGGCCGGGGGCCCACTGGATCAGGTCGACGATGGCGATGGGGCCGATCTCGCCGCGCACCAGGGCCACCAGTTCCTTCTTCAGTTCGTCGGTACCCTCGACCCCGGCCATGGGGGTGACGTAGGCATAGATGCCCTGGCCCTTGATGTCGTGGGGGTAACCGACCACCGCCGCCTCGGCGACCTGCGGGTGCAGGACCAGGGCGGACTCGATCTCGGCGGTACCCAGGCGGTGACCGGACACGTTCAGCACGTCGTCGATGCGGCCGGTGATCCAGTAGTAACCGTCCTCGTCGCGGCGGGCGCCGTCACCGGTGAAGTACTTGCCGGGGTATTGCTTGAAGTAGGTATCGACGTAGCGCTGATGATCGCCGTAGACGGTGCGCATCTGGGCCGGCCAGGGCTGGGTGATGACCAGTGCCCCCTCGCCGGCACCGTTGATGGGGGTGCCTTCCGCCGGGTCGACCAGGGACGGGACCACGCCGAAGAAGGGGCGGGTGGCCGAGCCGGGCTTGAGGGGGGTGGCGCCGGGCAGGGGGGTGATCAGGTGGCCGCCGGTCTCGGTCTGCCACCAGGTGTCGACGATGGGGCAGCGCTCGTCGCCGACCACGCGGTAGTACCACTCCCAGGCCTCGGGGTTGATGGGCTCGCCCACGGAACCGAGGATGCGCAGGCTCTGGCGGGAAGTGGCCTTGACCGGGCCCTCGCCGGCGCGCATCAGGGAGCGGATGGCGGTGGGGGCGGTGTAGAAGATGTTGACCTGGTGCTTGTCCACCACCTGCCAGAAGCGCGACATGTCCGGGTAGTTGGGGATGCCCTCGAACATGACGGAAGTGGCGCCATTGCACAGGGGGCCGTAGACGATGTAGGTGTGGCCCGTGACCCAGCCCACGTCGGCGGTGCACCAGTAGATCTCGCCTTCCTGGTAGTCGAAGGTGTACTTGTGGGTCATGGCGGCAAAGACCAGGTAGCCGCCGGTGGTGTGCAGGGCACCCTTGGGCTTGCCGGTTGAGCCGGAGGTGTAAAGGATGAACAGCGGGTCCTCGGCGTCCATGGCCTCGGGCGCGCAGACCGGGTCGGCGGCCGCCATGGCCTCGTGATACCAGACGTCGCGGTCCCCGGTCCAGGCGACGTTGCCGCCGGTGCGCTGGACCACGATGACGGTGTGGACGTTGGGGCACTCGGTGAGGGCGGTGTCGGCGTTCTTCTTCAGGGGCACGTTGCGGCCGCCACGCACGCTCTCGTCGGCGGTGATGATGAGGCGGCAGTCGGCGTCGAGGACGCGGTCGCGCAGGGAGTCGGGGGAGAAGCCGCCAAAGACGATGGAGTGGACGGCGCCGATGCGGGTGCAGGCGAGCATGGCCACCGCCGCCTCGGGGATCATGGGCAGGTAGATGCAGACCCGGTCACCCTTCTTGACGCCCTTGGATTTGAGGACATTGGCCAGCTTGCAGACGTCGGCATGGAGTTCGCGATAGGTGATCTTCTTGTCGACGTTGGGATCGTCGCCCTCCCAGATGATGGCGACCTGATCGCCCCGGCTGTCCAGGTGCCGGTCCAGGCAGTTGTAGGAGACGTTGAGCTGGCCCCCCTCGAACCACTTGATGTAAAGGTTGTCGGGGTTGTAGCTGTAGTCCATCACCTTGTCGAAGGGCTTGCTCCAGGTGACGAAGGTGTTGGCCTGTTCGGCCCAAAAACCGTTGGGGTCGTCGATCGACCGCTGGTACATCGCCTCGTACTGCTCGGCGTTGATATGAGCTGTGGCGGCGATGTCCGCGGGAACTGGATAGATCTTGATCTCCGACATGGGATCCAATCTCCTGATCTGAGGGGTGATGGAATTCGCCCGCCCGGTGAGGGCCCGGACGAAAGAGCTTGTTTCAGGCTAGGGGGCCATCCGGGGATGGCCTGCCGGAATACCTGGGGCGTTGGGCGCCCGTTCTTCTTCGGTATCGCGACGGGCAAGAGCCGATTCTCGCCGCGCCGTCCTCGTCTCCTCCGAAACCCGCCAGGATCGGGGCTAGGGTCCGGACATTCCGCCGCTCCCCGGGGAGGAGGGGCGGATTAAACCGTGGCTCGGTAAGAAACGCCCTAAAGTCTAAACCCTTGTCACGGCCTTCGCTAGCACTTCCCCCGGCTTATCCGCGTCCAGGCCCGGCGTCAGACCAGGAACTCCCGCAGGGGTATCATCTTGCCCGTGTTGCGGTGGGCCGTCTGGGCAAGGAAGAGTTCTGCGGCGGCCAGGGCGTCGCTGAGGGCATTGTGGGCGCTGTAGCGGGGGAGATTGTAGCGGGCGCAGAGGGCATGGAGGCGCAGGTCGCCACCCTTGAAGGGGATCTGGCGGCGCTGAAAGTGGCGCAGGGCGATGGCCTGGGTATCGACGATGGGCGCCAGCAGGGGCCCACCGA
>SBFV01000163.1 GCA_006227775.1 Gammaproteobacteria bacterium
CAGAACGCCACCGGCCTCTTGCGCATCCGGGTCGGCCATCAGGATGCCCTCCTGCTGCCCGGAATCAGACCTGTCCAATAACTGTTCGGCGTTTCCGGGTCGGGTAGTGCCTGGCGGGGGACGCCGTGAATACGTCCATGTAGGCTTGACGACCGCATCCCCGCGGTCGACACCCCCGCCAGGCACTACCCGACCCTCCCTTTCCGCTCCAAGGATGCTCGCTCGTCGGGAGCGTCTTACGCCTCCGGCGGCTGCTTTTGCACCAGCAGCAGGTAGTTCACCCCCAGGTAGGGGGTGAAATGGAAGCGGCGATCGAAGGGATTCACGCGCACGCCGGTGTGGTGGACCAGGGTGAAGGCGTCGCCCAGGTCGGCCAGGACCTCGGCCGGTTTGACCAGTTTGCGCCAGTGATGCGTCCCCTTGGGTAGCCAGCGCAGGACGTATTCCGCCCCGAAGATGGCGATCACCAGGGCCGCCAGGGTGCGATTGATAGTGGCCACCGCCATGACCCCGCCTGGTCGGACCAAGGCGCCGCAGGCGGTGAGAAAGGTGGGCCGGTTCTCCACGTGCTCCACGACCTCCATGTTGAGCACCGCGTCAAACTGGACGCCGTCTTGCGCCAGGGCCTCGGTGCTGGTGAGCCGATAGTCCAGGTCCAGACCGCGGCCCTGGGCGTGGAGCTCGGCGACCCGGATGTTCTTGGGGACGACGTCGATACCCGTGACCCGGGCGCCAAGCTTGGCCATGGACTCGCTGAGGATGCCGCCGCCACAGCCGATATCCAGCAGCCGCAGACCCGTCAGGGGCCGGTCCGCGGCGGGATCGCGGCCGAAGGTCTGACTGAGCCGCTCCCGCAGGTACAGGACCCGGAAGGCGTTGAGCTTGTGCAGGGGCCAGAAGGGCCCCTCCGTGTCCCACCAGCGGTGGGCCAGTCCCTCGAAGTAGGCCACCTCGGCGGGGTCGATGCTCGGGGCGATCAAGGGGTTAGTATGAGGAGTCAGCGGGGAAGGAACGCTCGGAGGCGGGGGATCGGGGGAGGGCGGGGTCAGGGTGCTCACACGCGGCATTCCTCCGATTCGTTGCGGTCGTCGGGCGAGACGCCCTCCCAGACGCGCAGGGGGTCCAGTTCCCGCCAGCGGTTGACGATCTGGCAGAAGAGCCTGGCGGTCTGCTCCACGTCATAGAGGGCACTGTGCGCCTCGTGATTGTTCCAGCCCAGCCCGGCCAACTGGGCGGCGCGGGCGAGCACCGTCTGACCGAAGGCCAGCCCCGCCAGGGAGACGGTGTCGAAGACGCTGAAGGAGTGGAAGGGACTGTTCTTGAAGCCGGTGCGCTCCACCGCGGCCCTGAGGAAACCGAGATCGAAAGCGGCGTTGTGGCCCACCAGGATGGCCCGATTGCATCCGCTGCTTTTGACCGCCTTGCGGATAGGCAACAGGATGCGGCTGAGGGCCTCTTTTTCCGGCAGGGCGTCGCGGAAGGGGTGATGGGGATCGATGCCGGTGAAGGCCAGGGCGCGGGGATCGATTTCGGAGCCAATAAAGGGCAGGACGTGGCAGTGCAGGGTGGCGCCGGGGAAGATCAGTCCCTTCTCGTCCATGCGGATGATACTGGCGGCGATTTCCAGCAAGGCGTGGCGCTGGGGGTCGAAGCCGGCGGTTTCCACGTCCACCACCACCGGCAGGAAGCCGCGGAAGCGCCGGGCGATCTGGGGTATCTGGGCGTTATCCATCATGGGCACAGCATAAGAGCCCCGATTCCAATTGAAAAGCGAAATGGCGGCTATCCCCTGCACAGGGCGGAGGTGGCTCCCGCCGCCAGGCTACCCCTTCCCGGTAAATCCGAAGATTGATTTGCGATGGGTATCTCCCCGACTGCTATAGTTTCGCCTGGACCGGCATCCCGCGAGGAGATGCCGGCGGAGAGGAGTGGCGTGAAAATTACAACGCAGAAACTGGCCAGCCGGCGGCTGGCCGTCTTGGGTCCCTGGCTGTTTCCGTTCCTGTTCCTGTTGCCGTGCCTGGTGGCCGGCGCCGCGGCTGGCGAGCGCGGTCTGCTGTACGAAATCGCGGCCCCGGCGACGGCAAGGGCACCCTGCTATCTCTTCGGCACGATCCACAGCGAAGATCCGCGGGCACTGGCGCTGACCGCGCCGACCCAGGACGCCTTCGACCGCAGTCTCGTCTTCATCATGGAAACCCTACCCGATACCCAGGCGGTCATCCGCTCCATGATGGCCATGGTGTACACGGATGGCCGGGGGCTGGCGCAGGTTGCCGGCCAGCCTCTCTATGGTCGGACGGTCCAGGCCTTGGCGGAACTGGGCCTGGCGGAGGAGGCCATCAAGGACTACAAGCCCTGGGCGGCCGCCACCCTCCTGGGCATGCCCCAGGCGGTCACCGGCGAATTCGTCGATATCCGGCTCTACAAGGCCGCCCTGGCCGCCGGCAAGCAGGTCCATGGGCTCGAATCCATCGAGGAGCAGTTGGCGGTCTTCGATACCCTCTCCGAGGAGGACCAGGTCGACTTGCTGCGGGAAACCCTTGACGCCCGGCCGAAGTTGCCAGAGGTCTTCGAGCGGCTCCTCGAGGCCTACCTGAGCCGGGATCTCGCCAGGCTGCAACGGCTGGGCGAGGAATATCTGCGCAAGGGCGATCCCCAACTGGCGGAGCGGTTTCGACGCGCGGCCCTGGATGTCCGCAACCGGCACATGGCGGAACGGATGGCCCCCTACCTGCAACAAGGCGATTGTTTCATCGCCGTCGGCGCCCTGCATCTGCCTGGGGAAGCGGGGGTCCTGGCGCGATTGGCCCAGGCAGGTTTCGATCCCCGCCCGGTGGATTGAAGGGCAGGGCATTGACGGGTCCAGCCCAATCCACCTGAAGGGGCTTGGTCGCTTGTGCTAGTATCCGCGCTTCCGACACTGCCGGCGCTTATGAGGCGCAACGAGGCGATGGCAAGGTTTATCTTCATGACGAAAACCGCTATTGGGGCGGGCAGTCTCTGCCTTGCGCTCCTGGTCCTTGGCTGTTCCTCCATCCCCGAGGATCAGCGCAATCCCAAAGACCCCCTGGAGCCCTACAACCGGGCGATGCATCAGTTCAACACCGACTTCGACAAGACCTTCATCAAGCCGATCGCCAAGGGCTACAAGGCGGTGGTGCCTGAGCCCGTGGACCGGGGAATAACCAATTTCTTCAATAACATCGATGACGTCAATTCCGCGGTCAACAACCTCTTGCAGGTCAAGATCTCACGCTTTGGTACGGACGTCGGCCGCTTGGTTATCAACACCACCATCGGTATTGGCGGCCTGATCGATGTCGCCACCAATATGGGCCTGCCGAGCTACAAGGAGGACTTCGGTCAGACCTTCGGCTATTGGGGCGACGTGGACAGCCCTTACCTGGTGCTGCCTTTCCTGGGGCCCAGTACCTTGCGGGACACCATGGGTATACCGGGCAACATCGCCGCCAACCCCTTCTTCCACGTCTGGAATACCGACAAGACCGTCAACTGGACCATGCTCGGGCTGGATGTCATCGACACGCGCGCCGACCTGCTGACCGCTACGGACCTGGTGGATACGGCGGCCACCGACCCTTACGCCTTCGTGCGTGATGCCTTTCTGCAGAAACGGCGCAACCAAATCTTCGATGGCAATCCCCCGCCATCGCCGGAAGAGGAGGACCTCTGGTCGGAGGAAGACGCCAAGCAGCCGAGTCCGGCCAAGAAATCCTGAGCCTGCAGCCTCCGTCCCCAGGGGTTGGGGGGAGAGGCTACCGGGCCACCGGCGGCGGCCGGTCCCCCGTCGCCGAGTCCAGCCTCAGGCGGGTTCAGGCTTCATCCGCCGCCATCAAGCGCCACGCCATGCTCTCGCCGGCCTTTAGCGGTTTGACCCTGGTGGCGCCAAAGGCGTAGCTCTCCGGTACCCGCCAGGTCTCCCGCCGCAGTTGGATCAGGCTGGTGTTGCGCGGCAGGCCGTAGAAGTCCGCGCCATGGAAGCTGGCGAAGCCTTCCAGTCGGTCCAGGGCCCCCGCCTGGTCGAAAACCTCCGCGTAGAGTTCGACGGCGGCGTGGGCGCTGTAGATGCCGGCGCAACCGCAGTCGCTCTCCTTGGCGCCGATGGCATGGGGGGCGCTGTCCGTGCCGAGGAAAAAACGCGGGTGACCGCTGGTGGCCACGGCGATGAGGGCCTGCCGGTGACGCTCCCGCTTGAGGACTGGCAGGCAGTAGAAGTGGGGGTGGATGCCCCCCGCCAGGATGGCGTTACGGTTATAGAGCAGATGCTGGGGGGTGATGGTGGCGGCCAGGGTCGCGGGTCCCTCCCGGACCAGGTCGGCGGCGTCCGCGGTGGTGATGTGTTCGAAGACGATGCGCAGCCCGGGGAAATCCCGCTGCAGGGGCAGCAGGGAGTCGTCGATGAAACGGCGCTCGCGGTCGAAGACATCGATCTCCGCCGCCGTCGCCTCGCCGTGGACCAGCAGGGGCATGTCCTCCCGCTCCATGGCGGCCAGGACGGGATAGATCTTCTCCAGACGGGTGACGCCGTTTTCGGCGTTGGTCGTGGCCCCGGCGGGATAGAGTTTGGCGGCGAATAGGACCCCGGAGGCCGTGGCGCGCTCGATCTCCGCTGGTGCCAGGCTATCCGTGAGGTAGAGGGTCATGAGGGGGGTAAAGTCCAGACCCGGCGGCAAGGCGGCGAGAATACGCTCCCGGTAGGCCTGGGCCTGGGCGGTATCCACCACGGGGGGTTTCAGGTTGGGCATGACGATGGCCCGGGCGAACTGGCGGGCCGTGTGTGGCAATACCGAGTTCATCTCGGCCCCGTCACGCAGATGCAGGTGCCAGTCGTCCGGACGGGTGAGCGTAAGGATCTCGTTCATGGCGTGGTAAAGCTAAGGGGCGGCTATGGCTGGGGTGGGCCCCGGGTCGGCGCCAGGGAGAGCGGTGCTATCGGAGTGGTGAAGGCAGCGGGAGGAAGCGCGCTAAGGGGGGAGACCGAGGGGCCAGGCGGGAGCGCCCCGGCATTCCCGCAGGCGACGGGTGGGAACCCCTACCGCGGTGGTTGAAAAGGGCGGGGGCGGCCAGATGGCCGCCCCGCCCATACTTCGATCCAATGGCTCAAACCATGGCGATCAGCCGTTGAACATCGTTACTGAAATCCACTGGCTAAGCGGGCCGAATCATTTTTTGACGGGCGCTGGCGCTGGCGCTGGTACCGCTGGTACCGGGGCGGGGGCCGCTGCCGGCGCCGCTGCCGCTGCCGGTACCTGTGCTGGGGCCGTTGCCGGTGCCGGTGCCCGTGCCGGTACCTGTGCTGGGGCCGGAGCCACTGCCGGGGCCGCTACCGGTGCCGATGCCGGGGCGCTGGTGCTGGAACTGGCCTTGCTGCCGCTCTTGGCCTTGCAATAGGCCGCGACTTCCTTGCCATCGGATCGGGTGTACCCTTTGGTCCAGGTGCAAGCCGAGTTGGCGGCGCAGGCTTTTTCATCAAGTCCTTTACAATCCGATGCGGCATGGATGGTCATGGAGGACAGGGCGAGTATGGCAGCGAACGTGACGAAATAAGGCTGTTGCATCATGACTAAATTCTCCACCATCAAAGTGCTGTCAAAGAGACCTTGTGTGAGCATTTAGCTCACGATGAGGAGATTAGGGCACATCCCCATCCTATTGCCACTAATAATTTACTGTTGACCGATTCCGGCGGGGTGCGCCGCGGCCGCCAATCGCAGATACCGTTGGTGCAAAGCGTCGGTTTGCCGCATCAGTTCATCGCGGTTGCCCATGTTCTCGATGATGTCGTCCGCCCCCGCCCGCCGGGTGGCGCGACTCGCCTGGGTGGCGATGATCCGCCGGACCTCCGCCGCGGAAAGCCCGTTGCGCAACATCACGCGCTGGATCTGCTGGTCTTCGGGCAGGTCAACCACCAGGATGCGGTCCGCGACGGCCGTCCAGCCGGTCTCGAACAGCAGGGGGATCACCACGACGGCATAGGGGGCCTGGACTTGGCGCAATGCCGTTTCCAGGCGGGCGCGGATGAGCGGATGGAGGATGGCCTCCAGCCGCTGGCGGGCGCTGGCGTCGGCGAAGACCCGGCGACGCATGGCGGGTCGGTCCAGGCTGCCATCCGACGCGACCACTTCGGCACCAAAGGCGGCGGCGATGACCGGCATGGCCGCGCCCCCCGGCGCGGTCAAGGCATGCGCGATCGAGTCCGTATCGATGATGGCGGCGCCGAGGGCCGCCAGGCGGGTGGAGACGCTGGTTTTGCCGCTGCCGATGCCGCCGGTCAGGGCGACCACCAGCGGGGGCCGGCCGGGGCGTGGCATCTTGTCAGCCCAGTCCGGACCAGCGCAGATAGGCGCCGCTGATGCCCTCGCCCCACAGCAGGGC
>SBFV01000112.1 GCA_006227775.1 Gammaproteobacteria bacterium
CGCTGTATCGAGGCCGAAGGGGTGCAGATCTTCGTCGGCGAGGAGTCGGGCTACGAGGTGTTGGGGGGGTGCAGCCTGGTGGGCGCGCCCTACCACATCGATGGCAAGGTGATTGGGGTCCTGGGCGTCATCGGTCCGGCGCGCATGAACTACCCGCGGGTCATCCCGATCGTGGACGTGACGGCGCGCCTCCTCGGCGCCGCCCTCAAACATGGTTGAAGCGAATGCCCGGGCGAAGGTTAGCCCCTTGCTGCCCGATTAATCTGAAAGTGCAGGCCAGGCTTTTCATCGGCAGGAGTGACGGAAAGCCGCCCACATGATCGTTAGGAGGTGTGAACATGGCAATGGCAGAGGAACAGGCTCGACCCGGCGCCGCCGCCCCGGGGCCCGAGTCCGGCACTACGGCGGAGGACAAGCCGGAGGCCAGGGTCGAGGTGGACGCCCAGGCGGGAACGCGAGGGAGCACCGTGGCCAGCCCCGAGGCCCAGGTCGGCGGGACCCCCGGATCTGAGCCCAATCCCTTCGAGATGGCGGTGGGCGGAGACCTCGGCGCGGTGACGGACGAATCCCAGCCCTCCCACGGGGGGCCGGCCGGCGCCAATTTGGCCGCCTTGCTGGAGGATGCCCGTGCCAAGGCGGACAACCACTGGGACCAATTGCTGCGCGCACGCGCCGAGATGGAGAATCTGCGCCGGCGCCATGCCATCGAACTGGAAAAGGCGCACAAGTACGCCCTCGACAGCTTCGTCAAGGATCTGCTGGGGGTCCGCGACAGCCTGGAACTGGCCCTTGAGGCCACAAGCGCCGAGACGACCGATCTGGCCAAGTTGCGGGAAGGTACGGAACTGACGCTCAAGCAATTGGCCGACGTCATGAGCCGCTTTGGCGTCGAGCGACTCGATCCCCGCGGCGAGCCCTTTAATCCCGAGTATCACCAGGCCATGACCCTGCAACCCAGTAGCGAGGTGCCGCCCAATACCGTGACCTCGGTCCTGCAGAAGGGGTACGTCCTCAATGGCCGTCTGGTCCGCCCGGCGCTGGTGATCGTTTCCAGCGCCGGCTGAACGGTGGGCTGGATCGCGAGCCGCGCCGCTTGCTGACCGGGGTCAAACAAGCACGTATTAACCCCCTTGCTGCCTTTAAACCCGCGGGGATTTACCCCATTTGCCGCGGCATCAGGCGCGCCGAAACAAGCGCGCCGCCCACAAGTTCCGGAGAACATCAACAATGGGAAAAATCATCGGCATCGACCTTGGCACCACCAACTCCTGCGTGGCCATCATGGAGGGGGACAAGGTCAAGGTCATCGAGAACGCGGAGGGCGACCGCACCACGCCCTCCATCGTTGCCTTCACCGGTGACAACGAGGTGCTGGTTGGCCAGTCGGCCAAGCGCCAGGCGGTGACCAACCCGCAAAACACCCTCTTTGCCATCAAGCGCCTCATTGGCCGCCGTTTCGACGACGCGGTGGTGAAGAAGGATATGGGCATGGTCCCCTACAAGATCACCCGCGCCGACAATGGCGATGCCTGGGTCGAGGTCCGCGGCAAGAAGATGGCACCGCCGGAGATCTCGGCCAAGATCCTGCAGAAGATGAAGAAGACCGCCGAGGACTACCTCGGGGAGGAGGTGCGGGAGGCCGTCATCACCGTGCCCGCCTACTTCAACGACTCCCAGCGTCAGGCGACCAAGGACGCGGGGCGCATCGCCGGCCTCGACGTCAAGCGCATCATCAACGAGCCCACCGCCGCCTCCCTGGCCTATGGCATGGACAAGCAGCGCGGCGACCAGAAGATCGCGGTCTTCGACCTCGGTGGTGGTACCTTCGATATCTCCATCATCGAGATTGCCGAGATCGAGGGCGAGCACCAGTTCGAGGTCCTGTCCACCAACGGCGACACCTTCCTTGGCGGCGAGGACTTCGACAAGCGCATCATCGACTACCTGGTGGAGATTTTCCAAAAGGAACAGGGTATGGACCTGCGCAAGGACCCACTGGCCCTACAGCGCCTCAAGGAGGCCGCCGAGAAGGCCAAGATCGAGCTCAGCTCCAGCCAGCAGACCGACATCAACCTGCCCTACATCACCGCGGACCAGACCGGGCCCAAGCACCTCAACGTCAAGCTGACCCGGGCCAAGTTGGAGTCCCTGGTGGAGGACCTGGTGGAGCGCACCATCGGGCCCTGTCGCACCGCCCTCAAGGACGCCGGTCTCGGCGCCAGCGAGATCAATGAGGTCATCCTGGTCGGCGGCCAGACCCGCATGCCCATGGTTCAGGCCAAGGTCCAGGAGTTCTTCGGCAAGGTGCCGCGCAAGGACGTCAACCCGGATGAGGCGGTGGCGGTGGGCGCCGCCATCCAGGGCGGCGTGCTTGGCGGTCAGGTCAAGGACGTGCTGCTCCTCGACGTCACCCCCCTGTCCCTGGGTATCGAGACCCTGGGTGGGGTCATGACCAAGCTCATCGAGAAGAACACCACCATTCCCACCTCGGCCCAGCAGGTCTTCTCCACCGCCGACGACAACCAGACCGCGGTCACGGTCCACGTCCTCCAGGGCGAGCGCGAGCAGGCCTCCGCGAACAAGTCCCTGGGGCGTTTTGATCTCAGCGACATCCCACCGGCACCGCGGGGCATTCCCCAGATCGAGGTCAAGTTCGATATCGACGCTAACGGCATCCTCAACGTCTCGGCCCGGGACAAGGCCACCGGCAAGCAGCAGTCCATCGTCATCAAGGCCTCCTCGGGCCTCGCCGAAGAGGAGATCAAGCGCATGGTCAAGGACGCCGAGGCCCATGCCGAGGAAGACCGTCGCTTCCACGAACTGGTGGGTGCCCGCAACCACGCCGACACCCTCATCCATGCCACCCGCAAGTCCATGGAGCAACTTGGCGACAAGATGGAATCGGGCGAGAAGGAGCGCATCCAGTCCGCCATCAAGGACCTGGAGGCCGCGATGAAGTCGGAGGACAAGGACCGCATCGAACGTCTGACCAAGGCCTTGGGCGAAGCATCCGCCAAGATGGCCGAACGCCTCTATGCCCAACAGGGTGACACCGGCGCCGGTCAGACTGGCCCCGGTGGCCATGGGGGCCAGGCCGGCGGTGAGAAAAAGGCGGGCGGCGACGACGTGGTCGACGCCGAGTTCGAGGAGGTCAAAGACGACAGGAAATGACCAGGCGCTGACCGGTGCCGCGCCCGATCCTGGTTCGGGGTAGCGCCGGCCGCTCCCTGACTGGGCCAACACGGCCACCCGAATTCCTCGTGGTGGCCGCTATACACATCCCATTTTCGTTTTCGACATTGTGTAGGGTAGGGTCGGGTGGCGTCTGGCGGGGGTGTCGACCGCAAGGAGGCGGTCGTCAAGCCTACAGGGACATATTCACGGCGTCCCCCACCAGACGTCCCCCGACCCGGAAAAACCGAAAATTGATATGCGATGTCTATAGTTATCCGGTCCCTGGTCGGCCCCGGACAATCTGTCTTCCGCTGCCCGGTCATCCTGACCGGGATGCCGGTTGCACCGAACCCGCCATTTTCGGTTCCCCCGGGGCAGCCGAAAACTCAGGTCCGATGCATATAATCCATCGCCTTAAGCCCCGATCGAGACCTCTGCCCTCTCTCCGCCATGTCCAAACGCGATTATTACGAAGTCCTAGGCCTGCCCCGCAATGCCAGCGAGGCCGATATCAAGAAGGCCTACCGGCGGCTGGCCATGAAGTACCACCCGGACCGCAATCCGGGTGCGGAGGCGGAGCAGAAGTTCAAGGAGGCCAAGCAGGCCTACGAGATCCTTACCGATCCCCGCAAACGCTCGGCCTATGACCAGTTCGGCCATGCCGGGGTCGATGCCGAGGGCGGTTTTGGCCATGGCCCGGCGGGAGGGTTCGGGGACATCTTTGGTGACGTCTTCGGCGACATCTTCGGCGGTGGCCGCGGTGGCGGCCGGCGCGTCCACCGCGGGGCGGACCTGCGCTACGACCTCAGCCTCAGCCTGGAGGACGCGGTGGCCGGCAAGGAGGTCAAGATCCGCATCCCCACCCTGGTGGAATGTCACCATTGTGGGGGTACCGGGGCCAAACCCGGCAGCAAGCCCCGCACCTGCACCACCTGTAATGGCCTCGGCCAGGTAAGGATGCAGCAAGGCTTTTTCTCCATCCAGCAGACCTGTCCCCAGTGCCGTGGCTCGGGTACCCGTATCGACGAACCCTGCGTCTACTGCCGCGGCCAGGGTCGGGTGCAGGAACAGAAGACCCTCTCGGTCAAGGTTCCCCCCGGGGTCGATACCGGTGACCGCATCCGCCTGGCGGGGGAGGGCGAACCGGGGGAAAAGGGAGGACCACCGGGAGACCTCTATGTCCAGATCGAGGTCGAGCGTCATCCCATCTTCACCCGCGAGGACAATCACCTCTTCTGCGAGGTCCCTATCGGTTTCGTCACCGCCGCCTTGGGGGGCGAAATGGAAGTGCCGACCCTCGACGGTAAGGTGATGCTCAAGATTCCCGCCGGCACCCAGACCGGCAAGATGTTCCGCGTTCGCGGCAAAGGGGTGAAGCCCGTGCGCGGCGGGATGATCGGTGACCTGATCTGCCGGGTTCTGGTGGAGACGCCGGTCAACCTCACCGAGCGCCAGAAGGAACTGCTGCGGGAATTCGACGAATCGGTCATCGCTGGTGGCGACAAGCACAGCCCCCAGTCCCATTCCTGGCTCGATGGGGTCAAGGGCTTCTTCGAGAAGATGGGCTTTTAAGCGGCGCCGGGCTTGTTAAGCCTCCCACGGAGATCCGCACCGGGCGGCCAGGCCTAACGGGGCCAACATGGGCTCACTGAGAGGGGGCCCCTTCCTCAGCTCTGCCCCGCCTCCGCTTCCCGGACGGCCGGCGCCGCGTACCACTGCTCCCGGGGTACCAGCTTGGGCACCTCCGGATCGGCCTCGTAGGAGGGGGTCATGATCTGAACGCCATACTCGTTGAAGACATCGAGGATGTGGCGGTGTAAGGCCGAGTAACCCTGCTCCATGGCTTTGGCGTCCCGGCAATAGACGTTCAGTTCATAGTTGACCGCGTAATCGCCCAAGGACTTTTGTATGACAAAGGGGGGCGGTTCCCGCAGCAAGCCAGGGGTAAGTTCCGCGGCGGCGATCAGCATGGCCTCCACCTGGCGCCAGGGCGTTTCATAGCCGATCCCCACCGTGGTATGCAGGATCAGGCCTTGCTTGGCGGCGAGGGAGCTGTAGTTGACCACCCGTCCTTCCAGGAGCTTGGCATTCGGCAGGGTCACTTCCTCGTTTTTCAGGGTGCGGAGGTGGGTGGCCTGGAGCCGGACCTCGAGGATGTCGCCCACGATATCGTCGATCCGCACCCGATCGCCAACCTTGAAGGCCCGGCGATAGGTCATGAGGTAGCCGGCGATGATGTTGGCAACCGCCGAGGAGGAGCCCAGGGAGAACACCAACCCCAGGAAGATGGTGATGCCCTTAAAGGCATCGGAACTCGATCCGGGGATATAGGGGTAAGCCACCACCAGGCCCAGGGCGAAGATGGCCACACGGACGATCTTATAGGTGGGCAAGGCCCACTCCGGCTCGAAACCGGCGAGGGTGACGGAACCCCGTGCCACCGCCTCGAAAAACAAACGCGTCATGCGGAGGATGAGGCGGACCAGGTAATAGAGGATGACGAGAAAAATCAGTTCGGGCAGGGCGATGACGACCGCCTCCCCCGTGGCGGCCAAGGGGCCGGTGAAGAGGTCGAGCAGGTGATTGGCGATGCCGAGGGTCCAGGGGAATTGGGCGAGGACAAAATCCAGATAGGCAAAGCCCGTGGTGAAGATGATCAGGAGAGCCATGCCATGGTTCAGGCCCCGTAAGGCCCTGGCTAGGTTGGCGGCGCGGACGATCTCAAAGGACTGGATGCTCAATGAACTGATCCGTCCCTGTAACCGGCGGGCGATGAGGGCATCCAGGCGGTATCGTAGCCAGAGGATGAGGGCGATGGCCGCGGCCAAGGCCAGGGTGCCCCCCAGGCTGATCAGGACGCCATTGAGCAGGGCATCCCTGCTCCGGGCCTGGCGATAGTCGGTGATGGCTTGGGCGACCCGATCCAGAGCCGCGGAGGCGAGCACCTGCCGACGCACGTCCTGGACCCGGGCATCGGAGTCGAAGACGTTCAGCACCAACTGGCCATCGGCCATGATCTTGGTGGAGATCTCCGATTCCACCAGTCGGAGCCTGCTGGTCTCGAAGCTGGCATCCCGGGCCAGAGTGACAATGCGCTCACGGATACGCGCGGCGCGCTGATCCGCGGGGAAGGCCGTGGTGCCGCGCACCCAGAACAGGGCCTTGCCGTCGATCTCGACCGGGGCCGTCATGGCCATTTCCGCCTCCCACTCAGGGC
>SBFV01000175.1 GCA_006227775.1 Gammaproteobacteria bacterium
CAGACTGTGGCCAACCAGGCTGGCATGCTCGATCCCCAGTTTATCCAGCAGGCCGATCAGGTCCGTCGCCATGGCCTCGTACCCAAAGACCGGGTCATGGGGTGACTGGCCGTGATTGCGCAGGTCGGGGACGATGATCCGTCGCGAGTTGCCCAGCAGGCGATGCAGCCGGCCAACGATGCCATGCCAGTTCATGGCGGAGCCGAACAGGCCGTGAATCAGCAGGATCGGCGGAGCCAGATCAGCCGGATCACCATAATGGCGATGATGCAAGGCCAGGGGGGAGGCTGGGGGGAGGAAGGGCATAGGGGTCAAACAAAAGGAAAGGCCCGGTACCAGCCCGGGCCTTGAACGTCAGACAGGTGTCAACCAGGTGTCAAGCCGCCGGTGTCACCCGGCGAAATTGGCCGCCACGAAGTCCCAGTTGACGATGTTCCACATGGTCTCCAGGTACTTGGGCCGCAGGTTGCGGTAGTCGATGTAATAGGCATGCTCCCAGACGTCCAGGGTCAGCAGGGCCTGCTTGCCGGAGGTCATGGGGGTGCCAGCGTTGGAGGTGTTGAAGATCTCCAGGGAACCGTCGGCATTCTTGACCAGCCAGGTCCAGCCGGAGCCGAAGTTGGTGGCGCCGGCCTGGTTGAACTGCTTCTTGAACTCCTCGAAGGAGCCGAACT
This sequence comes from Gammaproteobacteria bacterium, assembly GCA_006227775.1. Taxonomy (GTDB): domain Bacteria; phylum Pseudomonadota; class Gammaproteobacteria; order Chromatiales; family Chromatiaceae; genus M0108. The sequence continues at coordinate 675 of SBFV01000175.1, forward strand.
TGGCATCGATGGCCGCCGCCAGGGCGCCGTTGGGGGTGCCGCCGCCATTGGGGCTCAGGCAGTTCCAGTAGAAGGTGTGGTTCCACACCTGGGCGGCGTTGTTGAAGATGCCACCGGAGGATTTCATGACGATTTCCTCCAGGCTCATGGACTCGAACTCGGTGCCCGGGATCAGGTTGTTCAGGTTGGTGACGTAGGCTTGGTGATGCTTGCCGTAGTGGTACTCCAGGGTCTCCTGGGACAGGGTGGGGGCCAGGGCATCCATGGCGTAGGGCAGGGCGGGGAGTTCGTGTTTCATTAGGCAGGCTCCTCAAGTCGGGTGTTGGTTCAAACATGCTGGTGACCGCACGGAAGATAGGCCCGGCAGGGCCAAAGCACAAGCGTCGGAATGGATTTCGGCAGCGCCCTGGGTACCGCTCCGGGGCGGAGTGGCCCGATCGCTCGGGATGTCCGGTTCGGATTGGGCCCTGCGGGGGAAAGGGCGGGGTCGGGCACCACGCTGGTCAGCGTCATGCTTCTCCTGCTGGGCGCGGGAGGCTATCCTTGGCCGGCCATCTCCAACCGGCCGACCTGAGAGTCCCAGGGTAGCGCCGTCCGCGAACCGGAACGGACTCTGCATCTTCGCCAGCCGCCTGGATGCGGAAGGCGATGAGAGGCGGGCCATGCCGCGCAAGGGGCCCTTCCCCCCCGATATCCGCGGCCGGCTGGACTTTCGTATTGGCGGTAAAAATATGATCCACGATGCCTTCGGTGAAAATTACATCCATGGCTTTGGTCCCGCCGAAGAACGGCGCTTGCGTGAGCAGGCGGCCGTGCTGGCACCCGTCGTCTTCAAGGATCTGCCCTTGCCCGCCAGGGGGCGGCTGCTGGAGTTGGGCTGCGGCGTCGGCGCCGAATTGGACTTGCTGGCGCAACTGTGCCCCGGGCTGGATCTGACGGGGATCGATCTCAGCCCCAGCCATCTCGGTGCCGCCCAGCGCCATCTCGGCGACCGGGTCGCCCTGGTGCGCGGCGATGCTGGCCGTCTGCCCTTTGGCGATGGGACCTTCGACAGGGTCCTGACCGTCTGGCTCCTCGAGCATGTGCGCCATCCCGAGGCCGTCCTGCGCGAGGCCCTGCGGGTACTGAAACCCGCCGGGCGACTGATCTGTACCGAGGTGGACAACGCCAGTTTCCGTTTCAGCCCGGAACTGCCGGCCATTCGTCGCTGGTGGGATCTCTTCTGCCGTCAGCAGCAGGCGGCTGGCGGCGACCCTTACATCGGCCGACGCCTCCCCGGCCTGGCCGGTGAACTGGGCTGCGGCGACATCCATTGGCGCGACTTGCCGGTGGTGTCCAGCCGCCTCAACCCCCACCGCCGGGCCGAACTGCTGGCCTACACCGAGGACCTGCTGGCATCGGGCGCGCCCCGCCTCCTGGCCACGGGGGGTGCGGACCCTGCCCTGCTGGCGGCGGTGCGCGCTGACTTTGCTCAGGCCCGCGAGGATAAGGCGATCGAGTTCGAATACCACGCCGTCCAGCTCAGTTGTGGACGTCATTGAAGCTGGGCGGACCTTAAGCTGGCCCCCGGGCTTCAAGTTGGGCGGTTGCAGGTCCGCCGCCGCTTCCACCACACCACCTCCGCTTCCTTCGCGCTTATGACTGACTATCCCCAAGCCTTCGCCGATGTCCTGGCCAGCGTCCAACGCCCCGGCGGTTTCCATGTCGCCGGTTCCTTCGATATCCACCCGCCGCGGCTGGAGGTCGAGGGGGTGGGGCCCATCGCCCTGCCCCTGCTGTCGGCTCAGGCCGAGGCCCTGGTGGCCGGGGCCGAGCAGGCCCCCTATGGCCGGGGCAGCGAGACCCTGGTCGACACCAGCGTGCGCCGCACCTGGCAGGTGGATGCCGCCAAGGTGAAGCTGACCGGCCGGAAATGGGCGGATGACCTGGCTGGCGTGGTCGAGCGGGTCCGGGTCGGCCTGGCGGTGGCGGGGGCCATCGAGGCCCAGCTCTACAAGCTGCTGATCTACGACACCGGCAGCTTTTTCGTCCCCCACCGCGATACCGAAAAGGCGCCGGGCATGTTCGCCACCCTGGTGGTGGTCCTGCCCGGTGACTACAGCGGCGGCGAGCTGATCATCCGCCACCGCGGCGAGGAGGTCCGGGTCGATCTGCACCGGGACGAGCCCTCCGAGGCGGCCTTCGCCGCCTTCTACGCCGACTGCCTGCACGAGGTGCTGCCCATCGCCTCCGGTTACCGGCTGGCGCTGATCTATAACCTGATCCGCGTCGGCGAGGGCCCGCTGCCGCAGGCGCCCGACTATGGCGCGCAGCAGGCGGGCCTGGTCCGCCTCCTGACCGAGTGGGACCGCTCCGGCGCCGTCCCCGACAAGCTGGTCTATCCCCTGGAGCACGCCTATACCGAAGCCGAGATCGGCTTCGCGGCCCTCAAGGGCCAGGACGCGGCGGCGGCACAGGTGCTGATCCCGGCGGCCAAGGCGGCGGAGTGCGACCTCTATCTGGCCCTGATCAGCGTCGAAGAGACCGGCTGGGCCGAGTACACCGGCGGCGGCCATTGGCGCGACCCGGAGATGGAGATCGGTGAGGTCACCGACAGCGCTTGGACCATCCATGACTGGCGGCTGCCCGATGACGGCCAGAGCGGCATGGCCGCCTTGCCTTTCGGCGAGGAGGAACTCTCCCCGGCCGAGGCATTGGATGACCTGGAGGATGCCGAGGTGGAGTTTTCCGAGGCCACCGGCAACGAAGGGGCCTCCTTTGAGCGGTTCTACCAACGTGCCGCTTTCGTCCTCTGGCCGGTGGCCCGGCGGGGCGCCGTCCTGGCCGCCGGCGGCCTGGGGGTCAGCCTCCCGGCGCTGCACGACCTGGTCCAGCGCTGGGAGGCGTCCGGCGCCCAGGCCGGTGACGCTGGGTGGCGGGAGGCCCAGCGCCTGGCCAGCGCCATCCGCGCCCGGTGGCCCCAGTTGCCCCAGGATACCTGGCGCAGCCGGCAGCCCAGTAGCGGGGGGCAGTCGGCGGAATTGCTCGACGCCCTGCTGCGGCTGGGAGACGTGGAGGGCGCCGCCGAGTTCACCACCGAGCGCGTGGCGGGTGGCGCTTATGGGGAGGAGGATAACCCGGCCCTGACCGCCCTCTGCTGTCGCCTTCCCCCCGAGGCCGCGGCCGGGCTGATCGGGCAGATCATCGGCGCCCATGCCGCCCGGCGGCCGGGGGCCTGCGCCAATCTGCTTACCCGCTGCGCGGCGGAGGGCGCAATCGCATTGCCCCTTTTGCAGGCACCCGCCCGGCTGTTGTTGCAGGCTTTGCCCGATGGTCGCCCCGTCAGTCCAACGACGCCCTACGACTATTCGCAGCGACCGGAACCCCTGACGCCCTTGCGGCTTGCCGAGCTGGTCACCGTCCTGGGGGTTATCGATACCGTCCTGGCCGATCAGGCGGTGGCGTTCTTTCTATCCCTGCCTACCCTGTACGACCTGGACCACTTGCTGGTCCCGGCGGCCGTGCTGCTCAACGCCACCGGCGGGGAGACTGAAGCCCCCGCGGTCAAGGTCTTGCGGGAGGCGGCGCTGGCACACCTGGAGGCGCGCATCGCCCTGCCCCTGGAACCACCGCCGGACTGGACGCGCAGCGGGTCCATCGCCTGTACCTGCGCCCACTGCCGCGCCTTGAGCCGGTTTCTGGTGGCCCCGGACGAGCCGGTGTGGCAGTTCAAGGCCAATGAGGTGGACCGCCAGCATGTCGCCCACTCCATTCAGCGCGCCCAGTGCGATCTGGACCTGGCGACCAACAAGCGCGGACGGCCCTACACCCTCATCTGCACCAAAAACCAGGCCAGCTTTCAGCGCCGGGTCCTGCAGCGTGAGCAGGATCTCAGCCGGCGCGAGCAACTGGCTCGATGAAGGTAGCTAACTGAGGGACTTAATTTTTATGTGCTCTGAGGGAGGGCCGGCTGGTGCCTGGCGGCAAGCCTACAAGGAAGTATTCACGGCTTCCCCCGCCAGGCACCAGCCGACTCGGAAAAAGCGGACAATTGCCCAGTGAAGTTTTCTTGACCGGGAGGCGGTGAGCCATGTGTGGTATCTGCGGTGAGTTGCGCTTCGACGGCGCCCCGGCGGACCTGGGGGCGATCCAGCGCATGATGGATCAGATCCGGCGGCGCGGGCCGGACCATGGCGGGAGCTGGAGCGACGGCAGCCTGGGCCTGGGCCACCGGCGGCTGAGCATCATCGACCTGTCCATCCGCGCCAACCAGCCGATGCTGGATCCGGACCTGGGCCTGGCCCTGGTCTTCAACGGCGCCATCTACAACTACCGCGAACTGCGCCAGGAACTGGCGGCCAGGGGTTACCGCTTCTTCTCCACCGGCGACACCGAGGTCATCCTCAAAGCCTGGCACGCCTGGGGCGAGGGCTGCGTCGAGCGGCTGCACGGCATGTTCGCCTTCGGCCTCTGGGACATGAATCGCCGGGTCCTGTTCCTGGCCCGCGACCGCTTTGGCGTCAAGCCCCTCTACTGGACCCGCGACCACCGGCGCCTGCGTTTCGCCTCCAGCACCCAGGCCCTGCTGGCGGCGGGGGAGGTGGACACCGCCATCGACCCCGCCGCCCTCCATCACCTCTTCAGCCTCCATGCCGTGGTGCCGGCGCCGCGCACCATCCTCGCCGGGGTGCGCAAACTGGCCCCAGCCCACTGGCTGCGCCTCGATGCGAACGGCACCACCACCGAGCGCCAGTATTGGAGCCTGGCCGGCATCCGCCCGGACACCCATCTGAGTCCCGCCGATTGGGTGGAGGCCAGCGGCACCGCCCTGCGGGATGCGGTGCGCAAGCGCGAGGAGGTGGCGGACGTGCCCGTGGGGGTGCTGCTCTCCGGTGGCCTGGACTCCAGTCTGCTGGTGGCCCTGCTGGCTGAGCTGGGCCAGCGCGACATCCGCACCTTCTCGGTGGGTTTCGAGGACACCCCGGAAGAGGCCGGCAGCGAGTTCGAGTACTCCGACCAGGTGGTGGCGCGCTACGGCACCCGGCACAGCCGGTTCCATGTCCCCAACAGCGAGGTCCTGCGCCGACTGCCGGAGGCGGTGGATGCCATGACCGAGCCCATGTTCGGCCAGGACGCCGTCGCCTTTTATCTGCTCGGCGAGCAGGTGTCGCGGGAGATCAAGGTGGTTCAGTCCGGTCAGGGGGCGGACGAGGTCTTCGGTGGCTATTTCTGGTACCCGCAACTGGCGGCGGCGAAATCCCTTGAGCGGAGCGCCTGGCTGGCCATCTTTAGCCGCCATTATTTCGATCGGGACCACGACGAATTCCTGCGCCTCGTCACCCCGGCCTATGCCGGGCCGGATCACACCGGCATGCTGGTCGCCGACCTCCTCGACCGGACCGGCGCCATGGAGTTGGTGGACGCCGTGCTGCGCCTGGACGTGAGTACCCTCATCGTCGACGACCCCGTCAAGCGGGTGGACAACATGACCATGGCCTGGGGCCTGGAGGCGCGGGTGCCCTTCCTCGACCACCAACTGGTGGAACTGGCCACCCGCTGCCCGGCGCAGATCCGGCTGGGGGAGGGCGGCAAATACCCCCTCAAGGCCCTGGCGCGCGGCCTGCTGCCGGATGCCGTCATCGATCGGCCCAAGGGTTACTTCCCCATGCCGGCCCT
>SBFV01000126.1 GCA_006227775.1 Gammaproteobacteria bacterium
CAGCGGGTCGAGGCCCTCATCGGCCAGTTCCGCGACCTGACCCTGAACGCCGAGTTTTACCCCCCGGTGCGTCAGGCCCTGCTCGACGAACTCGGGGTCTATAGCGCCCGCTTCCAGGAATATGCCCGGGACGTGCTCGCCGGCATCGAGGTCCCCGGTGGCAAGGGCCCCTTCCGCGATGCCGGCCACCGGCTGGAGGCCATCCTGACCGCCCATTACGTCCCGGGGCTGGAAACGGCCATCCTGGAGATGCGGCGACGGGAGAAGGATTATCTGCTGCGCGGGGATCAGGACTACGTGCGCCAGGTCCAGGCCATCGCCGGTCAGATTCGTCAGCAGGTTCAGGACTCCGCCATCGCCGCGGCGGATCAGGCCCAGCTTCTGGCCCTCCTGGACAATTACGAGCGGGATTTCCTCGCCTTGGTGACCCAGAACGATCTCATCGCGGAGCTGACCCTGGCCATGAACCAGGCGGCGGAGGGCATCGAACCCCTGGCCCACCATAATCTGGACCGGGCCGACCGGGACATGATGGAAGAACAGGCGCGTCTGGTCGGGGAGACCCACCGCCAGGCCCGGATCAATCTGCTGGTGGTGCTGGGGGCCGTGACCCTGGGCATCCTCTTCACCTTCCTCCTCACCCGACCCATCGTCCGCCCCGTACGGCAAATGGCCGGCCTCCTCGACCGCCTGACCCACGAGAGCCCCCGGGAGCGGATCAGCACCGTCCCTGGTTCCCGTGACGAGATCGACGCCATGGCCCGGTCCCTCAATACCCTGGCGGACCATCGCGCCAATTTCATGAACTGGTGGAAGGCCGCCATGGATGAGGCCCGCGCCCTGCGGAAACTGCATGAAGCCTCCATTGCCGACCTCCGCGACGAGGCCCTGGAAGAACTGCGCCGCGCCGCCCTCTCCCAGGTACAGCAACTCAACGCTCTGCGTGGTCAGGTCCTCCGGGAGGCGGACCAGGTCGAGACCACCGGTCAACGCCTGCGCCAGGCCAAGGACGAGGGTCTCATCACCGCGGCCACGGCGCTGGAACGAAGCGTCAACAACATCCGGACCTTGCTCAAGGTCACGGCTTGACGCCGTCCCCGGGCCCGATGATGGACATCACCCGCAAACTGGCGCGGCTGCTCTGACCATGGACGCGGCCCCACGCATCTAGCTGGTCGTCACGGTTGCTTACTGGGATCACCAGCGGCCGGTGGGGTTGGTGTGTCGCGCTTGTCTAGACCTACTCCGGACCGGGCTCTGGGTTTTGGCCCGGGTCCAGCGCGGGTTGCCGGCTGACTCGCACCTCGTGGATGCGGCGGCGGGAGGCCCGCTCGATGCGCACATCGAGCCCTTCGAGGAGGAATCGTTCGCCGGGCGAGGGGATGCGCTCGAGATGGCTGATGATCCAGAGGTTCACGGAATCGGTCGGCTTGCCGGCCAGATCGCGGTTGAAGTGGGACTCCAGTACGCGCAGTTCGGTGGTACCGTCCAGCAAGAGCTCGTTCTCGTTGGTCAACAGATCCACGGTGGCGCGGGCGGGGGATTCGCGGTCGTCGTAGATCTCCCCCACCAGCTCCTCGAGGATGTCCTCGATGGTGAACACCCCGAGCAGGGTGCCGAACTCGTTGACCACCACGATCAGTCGCTGCTTGTTGGCCCGCAGCACATCGAGGATGCCATCCACCGGTTGATTGGGAGGGACGAAGATAGGTTCGTGCCCAGCGTCGTTGAGGGTCTTCTCCAGGTTGCCCTGGGCCACCTCGGCGAGCAGATCCTGGATCGTGATCACACGGCTGATGTCCTCGGGGTTGCCCGCGTGTAGCGGAATGCGCTGGTGGGACTCGGCCATGATCTCGGCCAGGGCCTCGCCGATGGTGCGCCGCCCGTCCACGGCGAACACCTGGTGGCGGTGCACCATGATGTCGCCCGCCCGCAGGGTGCTGAAGTCGAAGATGCGCCGGATCATCTGGTGCTCTTCCTCGTCGATGGAGCCCTCCTGGGTGGCGTGCTCGGCGAGGGTGACGATCTCCGATTCGGTGACGGTGAAGTCCTTCGGCGCTTCGGTGAAGGTGTGCATCCAGTGGATGAATCGCTCCAGCGCCCACACCAGCGGATAGAGGATCTTGCCGAGGATCTCCAGCGGGGGTGCCGCCAACAGGGCGATGCTGATGGAGTAGCGGACGCCGAAGGTCTTGGGGGTGATCTCGCCGAACATGAGTAGCAGCAGGGTGATGACGCCCACCGCCAGACCGGGACCCAGGTGGCCGAAATGCTCCGTAGCCACCACGGTGGCGAAGGTGGCGGCACCCGTGTTCACCAGATTGTTGCCGATCAGGATGATGACCAGGGTGCGGTTGATGTTGCCCTTGAGCCGGTGCAGGGTGGCTGCGCCGAATCGGTGCTCGGCCAGCAGGGACTCCACCCGCGCCTTGGACAGGGAGGTGATGGCGGTCTCTGAGCCGGAAAAGAAGGCCGAGCCGATGAGGAGGAGGACAAGGGAGAGCAGCTCGAACATAGTGGGTCGATACGATGATGGAGACAGAGGTTGGCCATTAAGGAAAGGTAAGTTGCGTGGATCGACATGGGATGTCAAATCGCCAGCGGGCGAGAGCGGTGTTCGCCAGGCGAGTTGGAGTGGGTCACGCGCGGAAGCGAAAAACTTTGTGCAAAAAACCGAAACGGGCGTTGCAACTGGTACCGCCCGGGGGGATGCGCGGGGTAGCGGGAGAGCAAGGGGGGGTGGGGCGGGTGCGCCGCGTCAGGCGGCGCACCCGGCATCAATGAGCCGGGGGGATCACCCGGCCCGAGGTTGCCGCTCACAGGTTGATGCGCACCTCTTCTATGGCCTGCGGCGTGCGCCGCTCGATGGTGAAGGTCACCTTTTTGTATTCGACCACCGCCCCCTGGGCTGGGATCTCGTGGGTCCGGTCGATCAGGAAGCCCCCCAGGGTGACGAACTTGCCCGCGGGGAACTCCAGCCCGAGCCGCTCGGTGAGCAGCTCCAGCTCCGCCCGGGCACTGGCCAGGTACTCCCTCTCGCCCAGCTTGCGCAGCCACTGCTGGGGCTTTTCCTGCCCGTCGTACTCGTCCTGGAGCTCTTCCACCACCTCTTCCATGATGTCCTCGATGGTGATAATGCCCTCGGCACCGCCGAACTCATCCACCACCACCGCGACCACCTCGCCGCTCTGGCGAAACTCCATCAGCAGGTTTTTCACGCTCTTGGATCCCGGCACGTAGTTCACCGGATGGATGTGCTCGGCGATGGGGGACTCGGGATCCAGGCCGAGCAGGTCGAGGGCATAGAGCAGTCCAACCACCCGATCCACCCGTTGGTCGTACACCGGCAAGCGCACATGGGCCCGCTCGGAGGCGATGCGCACTGCCTCGGCGCAGGTCAAGCCACGCTCCACCGCTACCACGTCGATGAGGGGCACCATCACGTCCGCCACGGTGGTCTCGGAGAAGCTGAACATGCGCCGGATCATGTTCTTCTCCACCGCCTGGATGTCGCCACCCTGGGCCGGCATATTCAGCATGGTGGTGATCTCCTCGCGGATGGTGAAGGGGTTGCCTTCGTGACGACCGCCCGCGAGTTTGGAGAACAGCTTCGACAGGAAGGCAAAGACCGCCAGGATGGGGGAGAAGAGATAGGAGAAAAACCGCAAGGGAAAGATGATCACCGGGGCGATTTGGTTCGCCCGCTGCTGGAACACGCTCTTGGGAACGATCTCGCCGAACACCCAGATCAGGGGGGCCACCAGCATGACGGCCAGCACCGAGCCCTGTTCGCCGAACAGCTCGAGCATCAGCGCGGTGACCAGGGTGGAGTTGGCGACGATGGAGATATTGGTTCCCACCAGGGTGGTGGAGAGCAGCCATTCGGGCTCCTCCAGCATCTTGAGGGCGAGGCGGGCGCCGCGGGAGCCCTTGGCGGCGTCGTGGCGCAGTTGCATCTTGTCCGCGCTGACGATCCCGATTTCCGAGCCGGAGAAGAAGCCCTCGGTGATGAGGAAAAAGAGCGAGCCCGCAAGGGTCAGCCAGATATCCATGCTTAACCCTCCTCGCGCCGGGGAGTGTCGGCGGACATATCGGTCCGGTTGTCGATCCGCGGTTCCACCGGCTCGTCCTCGGTCGAGGGCAGGGGCGGCATCTCGGTACGCTCGACGACCAGGCGGCTGATACGGTTGTTCTCCACCGCGGCCACGGTGAAACGGAACTCGCCGATGTCGATCGCGGTGGACTCGGCGGGCAGCTCGCCGATCTCGTGCAGCACCAGTCCGCCGATCGTCTCGACCCCGACGTCCTCGAACTGGGCCCCCACACCCCGGGCGAAGTCGTCCAACGGCATCCCCCCGTCGACCGACCAGCGGTGGTCGTCGAGCGGCGTCATCCGTGCCTCCTCGGTGGCGTCGGAGGGGCTCGGAATGTCACCGAAGATGCATTCGAGCAGGTCTTCCATGGTGACGAGGCCAGTGACACTGCCATACTCATCCACGGTGAGGGCAAAGGAGCGCTTGTGCTTGCGAAAGTCCCCGAACTGCTCCGAGGCGGGCTTGGATTCGGGCACGAAGTACGCCGGCCGGAGCACCCCGCGCAGTCCCCCCTGCAAGGCGCTCGCCGCGCCGAGATCCAGCTTGAGCAGATCGCGGGTGTGCAGGATGCCGACCACTTTGTCGCGATGCTTCTCATAGACCGGAAAGCGGGACTGGCGGGCGCTGCGCACGGTTTGCAGTACCTCCGGGAGGCTGGCGTTCATGGCGATGAAGTGCACGTCGGCCCGGGGGGTGCGCACGTTCTCGAGGGTCTTGTTGCCGAAATCAAAGATGTGGTCGATGAACTGCGCCTCAGTGGTGTCGAGGGCCCCCTCGCCCACCGCCTCGCGGGCGATGGTGCGCACCATGTCCTCGGTGATGATGTTGCCCCGGGAGCGCTCCTTGCCGACGACCATGGAGATAAAGAATTCCGACACCTGGCGGATCACCCAACGCAGCGGGGTGATCATCCGGGCGAAGGTCTCGATAGGGATGCTCTCCCAGATGGCGAAGGCCACGTTGTTGCGCATGGCCAGCACCTTGGGCGTGATCTCGCCGAACAGGAGCAGGATCGGGACCATGACGAAGAGGTTGAAGTAACTGTTGTCCGCGCCGAACAGGTGGATGATCATGGCCGCGGAGATGACCGAAGCCGTGACGTTGACGAACTCGTTGCCGATCAGGATGGTGACGATCAGGCGCCGCGGCTCGGAGATGAGCCGCTCGATGAGCCCCGCCCGCGGGTGGGCGTCCTTGCGCAGTTGCTCGAGCTGGGTGCTGCTCAGGGAAAACATCGCGACCTCGGTGCTCGAGAAGAATCCCGAGAATCCCATCAGGATCACGAAGATGACTAGCTCTCCGAGAAAAATGAAGTCCAATTTGGTCCCCCCCAATCGTGGTGTTGTCGCGCCGAACCCGGTTGCAATAGCCAAAGAGCGCTGAGCGTGCGACCGGCGCCGGCAATCTTTACCGGGATATTAACAAAATCTTGAGGGCATATATAAATCTGATGAAGGCGAGGAGCGGCCTTCATGGCGAGCCTGTTCCCGGACGATCCCGAGCACATTATCTTCATACTCAATCTTCATTCTCACGTCGCCGGAGATCAGCCGCACCGAACAGTTCCCGGCAATCCGTTCAAAATTGATCAGTTCTTGACCAATCCAGGGGTGTACCAGCGGAAGTCCGGCAGGCGGCTAGGATGGTGACGACATCCGCAGACCCAGGATGCCAATGAGGATCAGGCCGACGAAGAAGAACCGCGCCAGGCTGGCCGCTTCCCCGAAAAGCCAGATGCCAAGGAGAAAGGTGCCCGCCGCCCCGATGCCGGTCCAGACAGCATAAGCCGTGCCCATGGGAATGCTGCGCTGCGCGAGCAGGAGCAAGGCGCCGCTACAAATCATGCACAGGATGGCGAATCCAATCCAGCCCCAACGCAGACCCTCCGCGGTCCAGCCATATTTCAGACCCACGGGCCAGCCCCACTCGAAGACCCCCGCCGCAAATAGATAGAGCCAAGCCATGGCGGCCTCCTAAGAAATGCCTAACCGTCTGAGATTCGGTCTGCGAAGACCGTCCCCGAGGTGGTTAGAAGCGGCTACTCACCCGCGCTTCGATCCGCCCGATCACTGGCTGCCCGATCAGTGGCCTCCCGACCCGTGAGTGCCGGTTTGATCGCCTCGATGGTAGCCGACACCAGATACTCCTCGACGCCCCGCCCTGGCGCCCAGTCGCGGATGAATGCCTTGGACTCATCCTTGGGCTGGATGGCGATCTGA
>SBFV01000459.1 GCA_006227775.1 Gammaproteobacteria bacterium
ACTGGGGCCCATCATCGCCCATTGGGGAGGCCTGCCGGGCCTGTTCTGGTTCATCGCCCTTCTGGCCCTGGTGGGCATTCTCATCCTGCTGTTCGTGGTACCCAACCCGACGCATACGGGTCCCCATCGGGATGCTGAGCCCATACCGGGCCAGTTCCGGGGCGTGCTGGCGGACGGCGAACTGCGGCGGCTGGACCTGGGGATTTTCACCCTGCATCTCACCATGACCTCTCTTTTCCTGGTGATCCCCCTCTTTATGGGTGACTTGGGTCTGGCCTCGGTGGATCACTGGCTGGTCTATCTGCCGGTTCTGCTCCTGGCCATCGTCGCCATGGTCCCCCTTATCATCCAGGCGGAAAGCAAGGGGCGCATGAAGCCGGTCTACCTGGGCAGCTTGCTGGCCCTGGTCCTGGGGCTGCTGGGCCTGAATTATCTCAGCCCGAGTCTCCTCGCCATGGGTTTCTGGCTCTTTATCCTCATGACCCTGTTCAATCTGCTGGAGGCCATCCTCCCTTCCATGGTGTCCAAGGTCGCCCATGCCGGGGCCAAGGGCACGGCCATGGGGGTCTACTCCACCTCCCAGTTCACCGGGGCCTTCCTGGGGGGGGTGATCGGTGGCTGGATCCATCAGCACTGGGGTGTTCACGCCGTGCCGGTGTTTTCCGCCCTGGCCGTGATCATCCTGTTTCTGGTGGCCTATGGCATGCGTGCCCCCCGCCAGGCCGTGCCGCATGTGATCCATGTGGGTGACCGGGCCGCCGATCCCTCCCTGCTGGAGACGCTGCGCGCCATCCCCGGGGTCGAGGAGGTCCTGATCGAGTCGGATGAGGGCGTGGCCTACCTCAAAGTGGACAAGGGTCGGGTGGATTGGGCAAGATTGGACGCCTTCACCACGGCGAACTGAGGGGGGATGTTCCCGGAGTGGCGAAATTCGGGCTTGCCGCCACACCGTTCACGCATCCCCCCACACCCCTTTTCACCGTACCCCCTTTTCCCATCGGGGGCGGATATCACTTCATCAGGGCCGGAGGAACTCATGTCCAGGGGAAGCCTTAACAAAGTCATGCTGATCGGCAACTTGGGCGCCGATCCTGAAACCCGTTACACGCCAAGCAACATGGCGATCACCAAGATTCGCATCGCTACCAGCGAGACGTGGAAGGACAAGAACACCGGCGAGGCCCAGGAGCGGACCGAGTGGCATCGGGTGACCCTGTTCGGCAAGCTGGGGGAGATCGCCCAGCAGTACCTGCGCAAGGGTTCCAAGGTTTACATCGAGGGCCAGTTAAGAACCAACAAGTGGCAGGGCCCGGATGGCCAGGATCGCTATTCGACCGATATCGTGGTCGATGGGATAAGGGGCTCCATGATGATGCTCGACAGCCGTGGCGGTGGCGGACCGACCTCGGCGCCCTATGACAATCAGACGGGCGGCCAGTCACGCCCGCCGGGTGGCGGCGGTGCTGGGGGTTGGCCCGACGACGATTTCGGCAAGCCGGCGGGGGGTGGCGGGCCCGCGCCCGCTGGGGCCGGGCCGATGGACTTCGACGACGACATCCCGTTTTAAACTGCCCATGCGGCACGAGACCTAATCCCCATCGACCATCCGTTCCGGGACTACCGGGCTTGGTCCTTGGGGCGGCTCGATGGTTGAGGACAAGGACTTCATGAAAACCCTTCTGGTGACAGGCGGCGCCGGTTTCATCGGCGGCAACTTCATTCATTTCCTGCTGCGGGAGACGGGTGTCCAGGTAGTGAACCTGGACAAGCTGACCTATGCCGGCAATCTGGACACCCTGGCCCCGCTGGCGGGCAACGCCCGCCATGTCTTCGTCCAGGGTGATATCGGCGACCGGGCACTGGTGGATCGTCTGCTCGCGGATTACGCCGTGGACGCGGTGGTCAATTTCGCCGCCGAGTCCCACGTGGACCGCTCCATCGATGGCCCCGCCGATTTCGTCCAGACCAACGTCGTCGGCACCTTCAATCTGCTCGACTGCGCCCGTCGCTACTGGGCGGGCCTGGGCCGGGCGGGGCAGGAGGGCTTCCGCTTCCTGCACGTCTCCACCGATGAGGTCTACGGCTCCCTGGGGACCGAGGGCCGCTTCACCGAGACCACCCCCTATGCCCCCAATTCCCCCTATTCGGCCTCGAAAGCGGCCTCGGACCATCTGGTGCGGGCCTGGCACCACACCTATGGCCTGCCGGTGCTGACCACCAACTGCTCCAACAATTATGGCCCCTACCAGTTCCCGGAGAAGCTGATCCCTTTGGTGACCCTCAAGGCCCTGGCGGGGGAACCCCTGCCCATCTACGGCACCGGCGCCAATGTCCGCGACTGGCTCTATGTCGAGGACCATTGCCGCGCCATCTGGCGGGTCCTGGAGGCCGGCCGGCCGGGCGAGGTCTACAATGTCGGCGGCGACAGCGAGCGCACCAATCTGGAGGTGGTCGACACCCTCTGCGCCCTCCTCGATGAACTGGTGCCAGACTCCCCGCATCGGCCCCACGCCCGGCTCAAGACCTTCGTCTCCGACCGCCCCGGCCACGACCTGCGCTATGCCATCGATGCCACCAAGCTCAGGGCCGAACTGGGCTGGGCCCCCCACGAGCGCTTCGAGACCGGCCTGCGCCGCACCCTCCGGTGGTATCTGGACAACCAGACCTGGTGTCGACGGGTGATGGACGGCAGCTATCGCGGCCAGCGCCTGGGAACGGGGGAAGGTCGGCCATGAACCGCAAGGGCATGATCCTCGCCGGCGGCTCCGGCACCCGGCTCTATCCCCTGACCCATACCATCAGCAAGCAACTGCTGCCGGTCTATGACAAGCCCATGATCTACTACCCCCTCGCCACCCTGATGCTGGCGGGGATGCGGGAGATCCTGGTCATCACCACCCCCCGTGACGCCCCGGCCTTCCAGGATCTGCTGGGGGACGGTGGCCAGTGGGGCATCGCCATCCAGTACGCCGTCCAGCCCGAGCCCGGGGGCCTGGCCCAGGCCTTTCTCATCGGCGCCGATTTCATCGCCGGCGACCCCTGCTGCCTCATCCTCGGCGACAACATCTTCTACGGCCACGGCCTGGTACAGCAGATGCGCGCCGCCAACCTGCGGGAGCGCGGGGCCTCGGTCTTCGGCTATTGGGTGAAGGACCCGGAGCGTTATGGCGTGGCCGAACTGGACGGCATGGGCCGGGTCCTCAGCCTGGAGGAGAAGCCGGCCAGGCCCAAGTCTAACTACGCCGTCACCGGGCTCTACTTCTACGACGGCCAGGTGTCCGACCTGGCGGCGGGCCTGAAACCCTC
This sequence comes from Gammaproteobacteria bacterium, assembly GCA_006227775.1. Classification (GTDB taxonomy): domain Bacteria; phylum Pseudomonadota; class Gammaproteobacteria; order Chromatiales; family Chromatiaceae; genus M0108. The sequence continues at coordinate 3,307 of SBFV01000459.1, forward strand.
GGCCCGCGGCGAGCTGGAGATCACCGATCTCAACAACCGCTATCTGGCCCAGGGGGAGCTCTACCTCGAACGTCTGGGTCGCGGCACTGCCTGGCTCGACACCGGCACCCATCAGTCCCTGATGGAAGCCAGCAACTTCATCGAGACCATCGAGTCCCGCCAGGGCCTCAAGATCTGCTGTCCCGAGGAGGTGGCCTGGCAACGGCGCTGGATCGACGCCGACCAGTTGCGCGCTATCGCCGCCCCCCTGGCCAAGAGTGGCTATGGTGAGTACCTCCTGGGTCTGCTGGAGCGTTCCGCCGAGCCGTGAACCCCTTAAACCTCATCAAGGGTAGGCGTCCTTTTCCCCGTCAGTCCACCTTGCCCCCCGTCAGCGCAATAGCCAGGCCCCTGTGTTCACCTTTCAATGACCGTCAACCATCGTCAGCGGATCGCGACCCACCTCGCGGCGCGGGATATCCTTGCCACCCCTGCCCAAAGGGCAGGCCCCAACCGAGCAAGGTCTAGCCGATGAAGATCATCCCGACCGAGATCCCGGGCGTTCTCATTATCGAACCCCAGGTCTTCGGTGACGCCCGCGGCTGGTTTCTGGAGTCCTGGCAGCTAGAGCGCTATGCCGCCGCGGGTATTCCCGCCGGCCTGGTCCAGGACAATCAGGCCTATTCCCGCCATGGGGTCCTGCGCGGCCTACACATCCAGCACCCCCATGCCCAGGGCAAACTGGTGCAGGTGCTGCGGGGGGAGGTGTTCGACGTGGCCGTAGACGTCCGTCCGGGCTCGCCCTGGTTCGGCCGCTGGACGGGCGTGCTCCTGTCCGGGGACAACCACCGTCAGTTCTGGGTGCCGCCGGGCTTCGCTCATGGCTACTACGTGACCGGCGAGGATGCCCTTTTCAGCTACAAGTGCAGCGATTTCTACCATCCCGAACACGAGTTGTCGATCGCCTGGAACGACCCGGCCATCGGTATCGCCTGGCCTCTGCAGGGGGAGCCCATCCTCTCCGCCAAGGACCTGGCCGCCTTCGCCCTGGCCGAGGTGCCGGCGGGGAGGCTGCCAGGCTATGCGTCTTCCGATCCGGCCAGCTAACGTCCAATGAGGTCCTCGAGTAGCAGAGATGACGCCTCCGCCGTTCCCGCCAACTCTACTGCACCCCCGGGCCTGGGCAGGAGCGGCCTCCCTATCAACCCGCGTCCTGCCACGGTTTCCTGCCCGCCGTCTCCGTCCCCAGCCACGCAGCGGAATATTCCATGATGACACGTCCGACCCTCCTCCTCATCGGTGCCGACGGCCAGGTCGGCTGGGAATTGCAGCGCACCCTGGCGCCCCTGGGCCGGGTCATCCGTGCCACCCTGGATGGCCGTTGGGAGCAGGCCATCAATCTGGCCGACGCCGAGTCCCTGACCCGACTGATCCGCGTCACCCAACCTGACGCCGTCATCAATGCCGCCGCCTACACCGCGGTGGACAAGGCGGAGAGCGAACCCCTGGTGGCGCGGCGGATCAATGGCGATGCCCCGGGACTCCTGGGGCGCCTGGTGGCGGAACGCCGGGTGCCGGTCATCCACTATTCCACGGACTTCGTCTTTGCCGGTGACGCCGAGCGTCCTTACCGTGAGGACGACGAACCCCGGCCCATCAACGTCTACGGTGCCACCAAGCTGGATGGGGAGAACCGCCTGCTGGATTCCGGCGCTCCGGCCCTGATCCTGCGCACCAGTTGGGTCTATGGCCGTTATGGCCAGAATTTTCTGCTGACCATGCAACGCCTGTTGCGGGAACGGGAGGAGCTCAAGGTGGTCGATGATCAGGTCGGGGCGCCCACCTGGGCCCGCCTGCTGGCCGAGGTCAGCGCCCAGCTCCTCTACCGGGTTCTGTGCGGTGACGTCGATCTGTCGCGCCACGCCGGCCTCTATCATGTCAGCGGCGGCGGCCAGACGAGCTGGTGGGGCTTCGCCAAGGCGATCCAGGAAGCCAGCGGCCTCAGTTGTCGGCTGCTGCCCATCCCCTCGCGCGACTATCCCTCTCCCGCCAAACGCCCGGCCTATTCGGTGCTGGACAACGGCCGCCTGCGGGAAGTCTTCGGCCTCGCCCTGCCGGCGTGGGAGGAGTCGCTGGCCCAATGTCTGGCGGAGGTTTGAGGTCACCCCTACCTTGACCCCCCCGATAAGGCCAACCATACTCAATCGAACCGGCCTGCGACCGGCCCCGTCCCCCATCTCGGAACGCCCACCACTCAATCGAGGTAAGCCGATGAAAAGATTCATCATCGCGGCACTGTGCAGTATGGCCACCCTGCCCGCCCTGGCCCAGGAGGCCAAGGTCGACATCAGCTTCAGCGCCAACATGCCATCCCTGCGCGATCCCGGGCGCAATGACAGCTTCAAGTTCACGGTGGCTGACGCCAAGGTTGTCACCAACCTGGCCCTGGAATGCCAGGCCGGGCGGACCAAGGCCTTCGTGCTGCGCACCAACGAGCAGTGCAGCGTCTCAGGGACGGGCAGCATCATCAATCCCAACAATCCCAGCCAGAAGCTGCCCCGTACCCAATATGCTGGTGGCTTCACGGTCAAGGAGAACGGCCAGGTCGAAGGCAGTACCCTGAGCGTCAATTTCCTGGCCATGGGCAAGGTCCCCGCCTCCGCGGAGGCCTTTAGTGGCGGCATGACCCTCAAGCCGGAAAACCCCTCTCCCGGCGCGGCGGAGCTCCAGGCGGCGCTGCTGAAGAAGCTGCAGGGAGAGCAGACTTCGGGCTCGGTGATCGACGAACGGGTGGATAGCGTCCAGCTCAGCAAGTTCTTCATCCCCTCCGCCGGCCTGCCCTCGGAAAAGGGCTGCACCTGGAACGGGGACATGATCTTCTCCTATCAGACCAATTCCTGGTTCATCAACGTCACCGCCCGGTGCGGCGATCGGGACTATGCCCTCAAGGGCAACATGCCCTGGACCGATAGCCCGGGCGTCACCAACCAGACCCAATATGACC
>SBFV01000388.1 GCA_006227775.1 Gammaproteobacteria bacterium
TGCTGCGGCCTGACCTTCCCCCAGGCCCTGTGGCGGATCGAACTCCCCCCTGGCCTGGCCGGGCATCCCCAGCGCGGCACGGCTGGGGCGACGGCGGGCGCCATCAGTCCGGGCATGTGCCTCCTGAACCCGAGCCAGAGCCAACGCCAATGAAGGAGCTCGACGAACTGGAGTCCAGTTCCCACCACCTGGCCTCCGACCAGGGTTTCCAGCTCAACAGCCTTTTCTTCCACCGCCCGGATGGGGAACCGCGCAACACCAACGCCGCCTTGGGCTTCATCAACATAGAGCAGAACCGGCTGCTTAAGATCTTCTCCATCGCCGCCCTGGTCTTTTTGCCCCCCACCCTCATCGCCGGCATCTATGGCATGAATTTCGAGCACATGCCGGAGCTGGCCTGGCCCTGGGGCTATCCCCTGGCCCAGGGCCTGATCCTGACCGCCGCCGTCGTCCCCATCCTGCTGGTCAAGCGCAAAGGGTGGTTGTAAGGGTCTGCCGGTCCGGGCCGCGACCCTCCAGACCCGTGATCCAGGCGGTCTTCGCGTAACCGCATGGGTATGGGCCGCCGGTGCGGGCGGTCACCCCCGAGCCCCTCACCCACCCCCGCCCCGTCTTCCGGGTCAGAGCGATATCACCAGGCGTATCCCGACGAGGGCCATGTCGGGATAGCTGCGTGGGGGAAAATCATTCTGGCCGGGATTGACCACGTATTGAAAGAATGGCTGGATCTTCAGCCAGGGATTCACCACCGCTTGATGGGTCAGCTCCAGGAAGGCCTCATGACGCGGGATGGCGAAATCGGGCTCCTCGGGTTGGTCAATCGTCCGAATGAAGGCGGCGTAGTCCGGGCTCATCTCCATCCAGGTGAACCCGATCCCGGTGCGGTCCAGGGGCCGTCCCGGGATGAGCCCGGTGTAGGCCAGGCCGGCGTCCACCAGCCAGTGGGCGACATTGCGCTCGCTCTGGGGATTGATCGTCAGGGTGCCGAACAGATTGAGCCCCCGACTGCGGGTATCGCTCTCATACCAGAGTGGCCGATCCAGGGAGAGATAGAGGGCGTAATTGCCCCTGAGCGTTTGCGGTGGCGGGTCATCCGCATCGGCGTCCCGTGGCTCCCCGGTGACGCGGGTGGTGTAGCTGTCAAAATCGCCGGAGTGATACCAGGCACCGAGTTTATAGGCATGGGGCAAGGTGTCTTCCTCACCACCGTCCGGCTCGTAAGTGAATTCCAGGAAGGTCAGGGCACCCTGACCGAGGGGAAAGCGCAGCCCGTTGGCATTGCCCGCGGGGTCATTACCCGTGGGGCTGCCGTTGAACACCGCGGCCTGAATGGTCCATGGGGGAACCGGCCGGAGAATCAGTTGCACGGCCGGAACCGGATTGGGATAGGTTGGCCCTGAGCCGGGGAGGTTGGCGGACCAACTCCCGAGCCAGCCCCAACTGCCGTTGATGAAGAAATCCGCGGAACGCAGGATATTGAAGTTGGTGTCACCCTCGATCTGTCCCACTTTGAGCGCCAGCCGGTTGTCGAACCATTCCTGTTGCAGCCACAGCTCGGCGAGCTTGGTGACGGCGGGGGTATACTCGATGTTGGTCGGGGAAAGATAACCTCGCAAACCACTGGGGGTGGTGATGCCTTCCCCCTGAATGACGTAAGCCGAAATATTGAAGCTGGCCCCCCGCCAACCCATAAGCCGCGACAGATCGACATTGATGTCCGGAAACAGCAGACCGTCGAAATAGCCTCCCTGCTCGTTTCCCCCGGTATTGAGCATGAAGTCGGCGATTTGCGTTATCTCGATGGTGATGCCGGCCTCCCGGAGCTGCTTACGGACACCATTCCATTCACCGGTCAAGGTTGGTGACGGTGAGCTATCTTCGGGGGGAGGGTAGTCGGTATGGGCGTGAAGGGCGGTGGCATAAACCAGGGTCAAGGCCACCAGGAACGACTTGCCGCACTGATCGATTAATCTGTTGCGCATATCGATCATGGGGTCCCCTTGGTGAAAACGCAGTCTGCCCAGCCCCGGCTGGCGCCCAGCCTGAACCCCGAAGAAAACGGTCACGGCCGAGAACCTGATCACGGTGCCTCGCGGGTTCATCGCCGCGGCGCGGTATACTAGCAGCGCCTTTCGGGTGCTGCCAGGTACCACCGGGAAGCATGGGTTCGCCGGCCGCTTCGAGCAGGAAGCAACCCATGGGGGTGAGCTGCAGCCGGTTCACTTGGTTGATGGCGCCGAGGGGGGGCGAGCCGCCTTCAGTTCCCCAGGTTATCCAGGTACTTCTCGGCATCCAGGGCGGCCATGCAGCCGGAGCCGGCGGACGTGACGGCTTGGCGATAGATATGGTCCATGACGTCGCCGGCGGCGAAGACGCCGGGGACGGAGGTGGCGGTGGCGTTGCCCTCGGTCCCGCTCTGCACCTTGATGTAGCCGTTGTGCAGTTCCAGTTGGCCCGCGAAGAGTTGGGTGTTGGGCTGGTGGCCGATGGCGATGAAGACGCCCTGGAGTTCGATATCCTGGGTGCCGCCGTCCTTGACGTTGCGCACCCGCATGCCGGTGACGCCAGTGGGGTCCCCCAGGACGTCGTCCAGGGTGTGGTTCCACAGGATCTTGACGTTGCCCTGCTCCGCCTTGTCAAAGAGATGCTGCTGGAGGATCTTCTCGGCGCGCAGGGCGTCGCGACGGTGGACCAGGATGACCTCGGCGGCGATGTTGGACAGGTAGAGTGCCTCCTCCACCGCCGTGTTGCCGCCGCCGATGACGGCGACCTTCTGGTTGCGATAGAAGAAGCCATCGCAGGTGGCGCAGGCGGAGACGCCGCGGCCGCGATACTCCTGCTCCGAGGGCAGGCCCAGGTAGCGGGCGCTGGCGCCGGTGGCGATGATGAGGGCGTCGCAGGTGTAGACGCCGCCGTCGCCGGTGAGGCGGAAGGGCCGCTGACCCAGGTCGACCTGGTTGATGTGGTCGAAGATGATCTCGGTCTCGAAGCGCTCCGCGTGGCGGCGCATGCGCTCCATCAGGTCCGGGCCCTGGACGCCGTCGGGGTCGCCGGGCCAGTTGTCCACGTCCGTGGTGGTCATCAACTGGCCGCCCTGTTCCAGCCCCGTGACCAGAACCGGGTGGAGATTGGCGCGGGCGGCGTAGACGGCGGCGGTGTAGCCCGCCGGGCCCGAGCCCAGGATCAAAAGGCGGCAGTGTTTGGTATCGTTCATCGGGGTAACTCCATACAGCTAGACAGCCAGACAGCTAGGCCCGTCGCCGACGGGCTGAGGATTGTGCGTCGCGGAACCCCAAGCGCCCCTGGGGCTGTCATGGGAACCGGCGCGGGAACTTACAGGGGTACCCGCTCAGGTACTGGATGATCGGCAGGTTCAGGTACCGGATGATTGGCATGTTACGGATTGGCCCGCGGTGGGTAAAGCCGGGCGGGGTCAGCGGGCACCGGTCATCGAGCAGGCCGGGGGAGGGCGGCCCGGGCGCGGGAACGGCTTGGCAGGGGAGCATTTTCCAGGCAGGATGAGCCCCTCCCAGCCCATCAGCGGAGGTGAGCGCATGCGAATTGGTATCCCAAAGGAAATCAAACCATTGGAGGGGCGGGTGGCCCTGATCCCGGAGGCCTGCGGGGATCTGGTCCGCGACGGTCACGAGGTCCTGGTCGGCCGGGGGGCCGGCGTCGCCAGCGGCTTTCCGGACGGGGCCTATGCCGCCATCGGGGCCAGGCTGGTGGAGCAACCCCAGGCCCTTTACGCGGAGGCGGACCTGGTGGTGAAGGTCAAGGAACCCTGGGGCGAGGAGCCGGACTGGCTGCGGCCGGGGCAACGGCTCTTTTCCTTCCTGCATCTCGCGGCGGACCCCGAGCTGGTGGTGCGCCTGCTGACGTCAGGGGTGACGGCCCTGGCCTTCGAGACCCTGGAGCACCGGGGCGGCCTCCCCATTCTGGCCCCCATGAGTGAGATCGCCGGCCGTCTGGCGGTGCAGATCGGCGCCCGGTTGCTCCATGCCCCCGAGGGCGGCAAGGGGCTGCTGTTGGGCGGTCTGGCGGCGGCGGAACCCGGAGCGGTGGTGGTGCTGGGGGCGGGCCATGCCGGGGCGGCGGCGGTACGGCTGGCGGCGGCCATGGGGGCCCGGATCACCGTGTTCGATCTGGACCCCGACAAGCTGCGACGCATGGATGAGATCGGCCCCCAGGTCACCAGCCTCTATCCTTTCCGGGACAGCCTGGAGCGGGCGGTGGGCGCGGCGGACCTGCTCATCGGTGCCGTGCTGGTCCCTGGCGCCCGGGCGCCGCGCCTCATTTCCCGCCCCCAGGTGGCCGCCATGGGCGCGGGCAGCGTGGTGGTGGACATCGCCGTGGATCAGGGCGGCTGCATTGAGACCACCCGTCCCACGACCTACGCCGCCCCCACCTTCCTGGCGGAGGGGGTCGTCCACTTTGGCGTCACTAACATGCCGGGGGCCGTGCCCCGCACCGCTTCCCGCGCCTTGTGCGCCAGCCTCTTTCCCTGGGTACGGCGTCTCGCGCGGGCGGATTGGCAGGCTGAGCCGGCCCTGGCAGGGGCGGTGAACGTGGAACAGGGGCGACTGGTGCTGCCGGCCTTGCGGTCGGTCTGACCCTGAAGTCGGTCTTAACCGGAATGGGCGCTCGCGGGTCCCGCCGAAAACCGAGGTACCCCAGGTATAATCGCGCGGCAAAACGGAGGAAGTGAATTTGGCACAGGCGACTCGCATCGGGCAACTGACCTTCAGCGACTATTTTCAGCGCGTCCTGCGTGAGGCCATCATGTGGGCCTTGTTCGCGGTCGCGCTTTTTCTGGTCGCCTGCCTCTTCACCTACAGTCCCGAGGACCCTGGCTGGACGCATATCGAGCCGCGCAACGAGGTGAGCAATCTGGGGGGGCCCTTTGGCGCCTGGTTTGCCGATGTGGCCCTGTCGCTGTTTGGCTATTTCGCCTATCTGCTGCCCTTCGCCATCGCCTGGAGCGCCTGGCTGACCCTGAGGGGCATGGACGACGAGGCCGAGACGCGGGTGCAACGCCTGGCCTTGCGTCTGTTCGGCTTCCTCCTCACCCTGGGCTCGGGCAGCGCCCTGGCGGGGATTCTGTTGGGGGGCATCGCCGTCAACTTGCCCTATGGCATCGCCGGTGGCGTGGGCCAACTGGTGGGTGGCAAGCTGGTCGCCAATTTCCATCAATCGGGAAGCCTCCTGCTCCTTGCCCCCCTCTTCCTGGCTGGGGTCACCTTTTTCACCGGCCTGTCCTGGCTGCGTGTCCTGGATGGGATCGGCTGGTTGACTCTCGTCGTCTTGCGCGCCGGCAACCGTCTGGTCATGTGGTTTGTGCGTCCATCCGCCCAGGAACCCGCCCCCGGGCGGTCCGCGCCTTCGGCGGGGAGGTCATCCTCCAAGCACCGCCAGCCCGACCGGACGGATGATGCCGACCTGGTGGAGGAGGAGGACCTGCTCGATCTGGCGGGGCCGGCCTCCCCCTTGCCTGGCGCCGCCCATCTGGCCGGGTCGTCGTCGGTGCCGGTGGCGTCCGGCTTGCCGTTGCCGAAGACCCGGCCCTCCAAAGGTCCGCGAGCGGACGCGGCCGCTCGTCAGGCGGATAAGGCTCCCGACAGGGGCGCGGCGGACACCCAACCGGGGGTGGAAGCGGACCTGGACGTGGAAGTGGAAGCGGTGCCGGAGTTCAGGCCGGTGGCCCCGCGGGCATCCAAGCCGGGTTCAGCCCCCGCCGCCAGGCTGGCCCCCAAGGTCACCCAACCAGATCCGGACCACGCCGGGCCCACCAGTCAGGGAGAGCTACCGCTTGCCCCGCTGGGAGTGGAGCCCCAATTGCCGTCCCTGCAACTCCTGGACGAGGCCCGCCGCAGCGGCAAGGGTTACACCAAGGAACAGCTTGACGAGCTGTCCCGCCAGGTGGAGATCGTGTTGGCGGACTTCGGGGTCAGCGTCCAGGTGGTGGCCGTCCATCCCGGCCCGGTGGTGACCCTGTTTGAGATGATGCCGGCGCCGGGAACCAAGGCGAGCAAGATCACCGGCCTGTCCCGGGACATCGCCCGGGCCCTGTCCACCATCAGCGTGCGCGTGGTCGAGGTCATCCCCGGCAAATCGGTCATCGGTCTGGAGATCCCCAACAAGTTCCGCGAGACCGTCGCCCTGCGGGAGCTCCTCGGCTCCAGCGCTTACCAGGACGCCAAATCGCCCCTGACCATTGCCTTGGGCACCAACATCTCCGGTCACCCGGTGGTGGCGGACCTGGCGCGCATGCCCCATGCCCTCATCGCGGGTACCACCGGTTCCGGCAAGTCCGTGGCCCTCAACGGCATGATCCTCAGCCTGGTCTACAAGGCCGGGCCCCGGGACGTGCGCCTCATCATGGTCGATCCCAAGATGCTGGAGTTGTCGGTCTACGAGGGCATCCCCCACCTGCTGACCCCGGTGGTGACGGACATGAAGGAGGCCGCCAACGCCCTGCGCTGGTGCGTGGCGGAGATGGAACGGCGCTACAAGCTCATGGCCCGGCTGGGGGTGCGCAATATCGGGGGTTACAACCGGCGCATCGCCGAGGCCGAGGCCATCGGCGAGCCCATTCCCGATCCCCTTTACCTCCTGGCGCGGGACGCGCCGCCGGGCATGGAGGCCCCCCCGGCCCTGGGACATCTACCCTATATCGTCGTCATCATCGACGAACTGGCGGACATGATGATGGTGGTGGGCAAGAAGGTGGAGGAGCTTATCGCCCGTCTGGCGCAGAAGGCCCGGGCCTCGGGCATTCACTTGCTGCTGGCGACTCAGCGCCCCTCGGTGGATGTCCTCACCGGCCTGATCAAGGCCAACATCCCTACCCGCATGGCCTTCCAGGTCTCATCGCGCATCGACTCCCGGACCATTCTCGACCAGATGGGCGCCGAGCAACTGCTCGGCAACGGCGATATGCTCTATCTGCCGCCGGGGACCAGCATTCCTTACCGGGTGCACGGGGCCTTCGTGGACGATCACGAGGTGCACCAGGTGGTGGAATTCCTCCGGGCTCAGGGGGAGCCCGAGTACATCGACACCATTCTCATGGACATGGGCGAGGGTATCCCGGGCATCGACCCGGAACCGCGCGCCAATGGCGGCGACCTGGAGGATACGGACCCCCTCTTCGACGAGGCGGTGCAGATCGTGGTCGAATCCCGGCGCGCCTCCATCTCCGGGGTCCAGCGCCGGCTCAAGATTGGCTATAACCGCGCCGCGCGCATGATCGAGGAAATGGAGCGCATTGGCATCGTGGGCCCGGCGGAGACCAACGGCAACCGCGAGGTCCTGGCCCCGCCGCCGATGGAATAAGGGGGCCGGAAGGCGCGCTGACCATGCCCAGCTCCCTGCCTTTGCCCATGTCCTTGCCCCTGCTTGTGTTCGCGTCCTTGCCTTTGTCCCTCTCCCGCGCGCTCCCTTACCGACTTGCCGCCTTGGAACGGTGCCGTGAAATGATGCCTTCGACGCCTGGATGTTCCGGTCCCCTTCGTACCAGGGTGGATCGCCGGTGAAGCCCTGCCCTCGGGGTGCCGAGCTCGTTACCCAGTTCGAGGCCTGGTATGGTTCTGGCCTGGGCCGGGAGGTGGCCGCGCAGGAGGCGGCGTGCCTGGCGGAGATGTTGGAGGGGGTCTTCGGTCACTATCTCCTCCAGGTGGGCGGGCACGACGTCTTCCATGAAGCGATGGCCACCAGCCATGTCCGCCATGCCGTCGCCTTGCCGCCCCGTTTGCAACCCGGTGGCTGGGGGTGGGGGATGCGTATCGCCGCCAGTCCGGAGGCCATGCCCATCGCCAGCGACAGCCTGGATGCCGTCTTCTTGCCTCATACCCTGGACTTCGCCGGGGACCCACGCCAGGTCCTGCGCGAGACCGAGCGGGTACTGATCCCCGAGGGCCGACTGCTCATCTTCGGTTTCAATGCCTTGAGCCCCTGGGCGCTGGTGCGTCTGGCGCGGCCTGGCCGCATGCCCTGGTGCGGGGGGTTCCTGACCCGCTACCGGGTGGCGGACTGGCTGTCGCTGCTGGGTTTCGATGTGGAGATGCAGCGGATGCTGGTCTTCCAGGCCCCCTGGGGGGGGTCCCGCTGGTGTTCCGGCAGTATGTTCGCCTCCCTGGGTAGCCGTTACTGGCCCGCCCTGGGGGGGATTTACGCCTTGCGCGCCGTGAAGCGGGTGTCCACCCTGACGCCCTTGCGACCCTCTTGGAAGACCCGGCGTAAGCTGCTCCCCGGCGGGGCGGTGGAGCCTACCGCCCGGGGGACCAGTCGGCCGCTATCCAACCGCCCGATGCTACTGCCAGCCGGCGAGCGTATAGCCGGGGCGCTGGGGGGGCAGCGGCCCCCCGTTGACGGGGGTACTGAGTGCCATGCCTGAATGGGTCGAGATCTTCAGTGACGGCGCCTGCAAGGGTAACCCGGGCCCCGGGGGCTGGGGCGCGCTGCTGCGGTTCGGCGAACACGAGAAGGAGATGTTTGGCGGAGAGGCCCATACCACTAACAACCGCATGGAACTGATGGCCGTCATCCAGGCCCTGGAGGCCCTCAAGCGGCCCGTGCCGGTGCGGGTGGTCACGGACTCCCAGTATTTGCGTCAGGGCGTGACCCAGTGGATGGCGCGCTGGAAGCGTAACGGCTGGCAGACCAGCGACCGCCAGCCGGTCAAGAATCAGGATCTCTGGGAGCGCCTGGACCGGGCCCTGGCCGATCATCAGATCGAGTGGCGCTGGGTCAGGGGCCATGCCGGCCATCCCGAGAATGAACGGGCGGACGCCCTGGCCAACCGAGGTATCCCCCGCGGGTGAAACCCCCCTCCGGGTCCACCCGGCCGCGCAATCATCCGTAAATCCAGTCTGGCCCTGGGGAGCCGGTGGGTGCCACCCGCCGTTGCCCCGGATAAGGCCAGTGAAGTCATAGGTAACCCTATTCATGCGCCAGATCGTGCTCGACACCGAAACCACCGGCCTGGAGCCGGCGGAAGGCCACCGCATCATCGAAATCGGTGGCATTGAGTTGCTGGAGCGGCGGCCCACGGGCAACGATTTTCACTGCTATCTGCAGCCCGATCGGGACGTGGAGCAAGGGGCGGTCAATGTCCACGGCATCACCAACGCCTTTTTGCGGGACCAACCTAGATTTGCCGATATCGCCGATCAATTTCTTGCTTACATCCGTGGCGCCGAGCTCATCATCCACAATGCCCCTTTCGACGTGGGATTTCTGGATCAGGAACTGAAGCTATGGCGGGACGATGCCCCGCGGATCAGCGATCTCTGCCAGGTCACCGACAGCCTGGCCCTGGCTCGCCGTCGCCACCCTGGCCAGCGCAATTCCCTCGACGCCCTCTGCAAGCGTTACGAGATCGACAATTCCCACCGAGAGCGGCACGGCGCCCTGCTGGACGCGGAGATCCTCGCCCAGGTCTTCCTCGCCATGACCGGCGGCCAGGTCAAGTTGGCCCTGGGAGGGCAGGGGGACCTGGGGCCAGAGGCGGGGCTCCATCCCATCCGCCGCCTTCCCGCCGATCGTCCGCCCTTGCGCGTGGTGCGGGCTACCGAGGCGGAGCTGCAGGCCCACCAGCAGCGCCTGGCCGCCATTGACAAGGCCAGCGAGGGTCACTGCGTCTGGCTGAGGGAGGCCGCCCGATCCTCCTTGGCGGGGCCGTAGGCAACAAGCCTCAGGTATAAAATGCGCAATCCAGATCAAATCCTTTCCCGCCAACCAGGTTAGACATCATGCTCGATCCCCATCTGCTGCGCGCCGAATTGGGCTTCGTCGCCGCCCAACTCGCCCGCCGTGGCCTGACCCTCGACATCGGGCGCATCGAGGCCCTGGAAGCCCAACGCAAGGCGATCCAGATCCGGACCCAGGAGCTTCAGGGGGAGCGCAACCAAGGCTCCCGGCTCATCGGCCAGGCCAAGAAGGCGGGGGAGGATGCGTCATCCCTCCTGGCCCGGGTCGCCGATCTGGGGGATCAGCTCAAGCGCGCGGAGGCGGAACTGGCGGATATCCAGGAGCGGTGGCGGGAGATTGCCCTGACCCTGCCCAATCTGCCCCATGCGAGCGTTCCCGACGGGCGCGGCGAAGAGGACAACCTGGAGGTACGGCGCTGGGGGGAACCCCGGGCGTTCGACTTCAAGCCCAAGGATCATGTGGACCTGGGCGTGGCCAGCGGCTGGATGGATTTCGACGCTGCCGCCAAGCTTTCCGGGGCGCGGTTCGTGGTCCTCAGTGGGCCTTTGGCGCGGCTGCATCGGGCCCTGATCCAGTTCATGCTGGACGTCCATGGCCGCGAGCACGGCTATGTCGAGGTCTACGTGCCTTACCTGGTGAATGCCGACAGCCTCTACGGGACGGGTCAGCTTCCCAAGTTCGAGCAGGACCTGTTCAGGGTGCCGGGCGAGCGGGACTATTTTCTGATCCCCACCGCGGAGGTCCCGGTCACCAATCTGGCCCGGGACCTGATCCTGGATGCCGACCGCCTCCCCTGCAAGTGGGTGGCGCATACCCCGTGCTTTCGCAGCGAGGCGGGCTCCTATGGCAAGGACACCCGCGGCATGATCCGCCAGCATCAGTTCGAGAAGGTGGAACTGGTCCAACTCGCCAGGCCCGCGGAGTCCTTCGCCGCCCTGGAGGCCCTCACCGGCCATGCCGAGACCATCCTGCGGAAGCTGGAGTTACCTTATCGGGTCGTCAGCCTCTGCACCGGAGATCTGGGCTTCTCCGCCGCCAAGACTTACGACCTGGAGGTCTGGCTTCCGGGTCAGGGCAAGTACCGGGAGATCTCTTCGTGCAGTAACTTCCTGGATTTCCAGGCCCGTCGCCTCCAGGCCCGCTGGCGCAACCCCGAGACCGGCAAGCCCGAACTGCTGCATACCCTCAACGGTTCGGGGCTGGCCGTGGGCCGGACCCTGGTGGCCGTGCTGGAAAATTATCAGGAGGCCGATGGCCGCCTGCGCATTCCCGCCGCCCTGCGTCCTTACCTGAACGGGGCCGAGTTCGTGGATGCGGCCGGAACGCGGGTTGGTTGATCGGCCCATGGCGGATACCCGTATCCGCTGGTCCCCACCTGATAGACGCCGCGGGCTCCGTGCAGGTTGCAGGCTATCGCACCATGGCGATGAGCAGGACCACGAGCCCCATGACCATGGCCAAGGGCAAAATGGCCGCCTGCCAGTCCCCCTTCTGGGGCTTCGGCCCCTGTTGCTGCCATTGCTGATAGGCCCGCCAGGCATAGAAGACCATCATACCCATGGCGGCGGCCGCCACGATCTTCAGAAAAAGATCCATATCCAATCCTCCGCGCGGAGAAGATAAAAAAACCCCGGCACCTGGCCGGGGTCCTGGTCAGCTCACGGCCGCCGGCGGTCACGCCAGCGTCATTTGCGTCATTCGTCGCTGCTCATGATGCCAAGGATCTGCAGCAGGCTGATGAAGATGTTGAAGATACTCAGGTAGAGGCCGTAGGTGGCCATGATGTAGTTGGTCTCGCCACCGTTGATGATACGGCTGGTGTCAAAGAGGATGAAGCCGCTCATCAAAAGGATGATGCCGCCGGAAACCGCCAGGGAGAGGGCGGGCATCGCCAGGAAGATGTTGGCGATGGCGGCCATGAAGACCACCATGATACCGGCGAACAGGAAGCCACCCATGAAGCTGAAGTCCCGCTTGCTGGTCAGGGCGTAGCCGGACAGGCCCAGGAAGATCAGGCCGGTACCGGCGAAGGCCGTGGCGATGATCTCCGGCCCCCGGGGGAGGGCCAGATACATGGTCAGGATCGAGCCCAGACCCAGGCCCAGCAGGCCCGTGATGGCGAAGATTACGCCGATGCCGGAGCTGGAATTGGCGGTACGGGGCAGTACGAAGATACCCATCACCATGGCGCCGATCACGGATACCAGGTACATCCAGCTCGGCAGGGCCAGGGACATGGAGACCACGGCCATAAGGGCACTGAAGCCCAGGGTGGCGGAAAGGAGCATGTAGGTGTTTTTCAACACCTTGTTGGCGGAAATGGCGCTCTGGGCGCCGCTCAGTACTGAGTATTGGGGGTTGGCCATCGGGCGTCTCTCCTCGGTTAGGGTCGGATGAAGTTATCGTCCGGGTTAGAACATCGTGTCGTGATTGAGTTCCGAAGGATACCCGTCCGGGTCGAAAAGGCCACCAACGATCGATTGGCCTCTAATGTCCATTCCGGTATCCTGTGCTGAGGGGGATTTGGGGGCCATGCACGCTCATCCCAAGTCCCACCCCCCAAGTATCGGAAGGGTGGCAGAGCGGCCGATTGCGGCGGTCTTGAAAACCGTTGACCCGCGAGGGTCCGTGGGTTCGAATCCCACCCCTTCCGCCAGGTATTCAGTTATTTATGTTATCAATCAATGTGGTTGTGGGGAGATGATTGGTCTAGTTCACCATCCAGCCTCCCACTTGTTCGTGGGGTAGCCCAGCCATCCGAGCGATTGGATAGACTGGATGCTGGATAAAAGATCCAACCGCCCAGACGGTTGGCGTAGGGCGGACGTTCCCATCGCCAGGAGGGGCGTGGCATGCACCGCGCGGGAGCGGACGGGATGACGGGGTCAGGATGAGCCCAAGGGCGAGCGCGCTGACGGCCGACGCAGCCCGCCGCGGAGGAGCAGTGTCCGCTTGCCGTACCCAGGGTTGAAGCATCAACATGCGCCGATACTCTCCTTCTAGCTGCCAGTACCTCGTGTCAACTTGAACTGCCGGGCGACCCCAACGGGGCCGTACATACCACCCCGGGGCGTTGCCCTGGGCTGGTATGTCACGCCCCTGCGGGGCTATATCTCTCGCTCGATGTCCATCGCCGACCGGCATGGTTGGACACTGGAGCTTTAGTACCGCCGGGGCTATGGTGTGGATGATCACATTGGTGAGCCCCGTCAGGACGAACTGCATACCGATCGAGGCCACCAGCAACCCCAGGATGCGGGTCAGGATGCTCCGGCCCACGTCGCCCAGGAGACGCCGCAGCGGCCTGGCCCCAGGGCCTCGCCGGGCCCCGGGGTGGCGGGGTCAACGGGGACCTCAGGGTGCCGGCACGACCTTGTAGTAGACGCCGTTCGCGCCGAAGACCGGTTTGAGCCAGGCGCTGCCGCACTGATAGAAGGTCGTGCCTCCGCCCACCAGGACGCAGCCGGTGGGCAGGTTGGTCAAGGTGGTACCCACGGCATAGGCGGTGCTGGCGGCGGCCGCCTCGGCGCTGGCGCTACCGACCGCCGCCCCAACCGCGGCCCCCGCGGCGACCGCGCCCGCGGCGCAGAAGAAGCAGGCGGGGCGGTAGGCGCCGACCACCGGCGCCGGGTAGTAGGGATGGTAGGCCCCGCCCCAATAGGCGTCGGTGTGGACGGTGCCGCCGTCGGCGCCGTGCCAGGTCGTCCCCTCGCCGAAGGTGTGGGTCATGCTGCCGCCCCAGCCGTCGGTGCGGGTGATGGAGTCGGAGCCGAAGGAATGGAAGGTATCCCCACCCCAGCGGTTGGCGTGCATCCAGGCCGCGGCCGGGCCGGGCAGGCAGCAGGCCGCGGCGATCAGTCCGGCGAGTCCAATGGCGATTCTGTTCATGACCGGCACCTCACTTGGGCTGGGTGGACTTGGACTCCGCGGACCCGGACTGGGGGGCCGGGGCAGCCACGGGGTGGGCGAATTCGATAGGCTTGGCGGCGCCGGCCTTGGCCGAGGCGAAGGCCTCCGGCGCCGTGGCCGGGTCGAGCTTCCAGTCGGAGAACGCCATGGCGGAGCGCAGCCGCAGCGGGTCCTTGGCAAAGACCGCCCGCGCCAGGCGGGGCAGCTTGTCCTCGGCGCCGATCCAGGCCTGGACGAAGACGTCCTGGTTGGCGAAGGCCACCATGTCGGTGAGGGTCCCGCCCACGAGTGTCGACTGGCCCATGTAGAAGGCATGGACCAGTCCCTCGGACAGGTCCCGGTAGGGGTCGGCAACGATGAGATCGGTGAAGGGGAGGTAGACGCCGGCCTGCTGGTAGGCAGCCTGGAGGGTGGCGTCAATGGTCGCCGGGGCCTCGGTCACCGCGACGAGGTCCTCGGCCGGCACATAGGCCATGAGGGTCTTGCCGTCATAGTAGTACTCGGTGGCCGGGCCATCGCCCGCGGTGACCACCCGGAGCCGATCTGGACGCTGGAGCAGGACATCGTACTGGCTGGTGTAGGCCAGGGCGGGGCCCAGGCGGCTGGGGTGCTCCTCGGTGACCAGGGCCGTGAAGGACAGTGCCCTGGCCCCAGCCAGGCGCTCGCCCATGGCCTGGAGGACATCCAGGGCCTTGGGCTCCAGCATCGGCGTGACCGGCGCCGCATTGGCGGGGGCGCTGGGGACCGAGAGCCGTTGCCCGACGGCGAGCTTGTCCGACCCAAGCTTGTTGTGGTCCATGAGGTGTTCGACGGGGACCTCGAAGCGCTCGCTGATAAACATCAGCTCGTCGCCTGCCACGACCACATAGGTGGCGCTGAGGCTGTCGTACTGACCCCCGGCATGGTGGCGCGGACCCTTGTCGCCCGCCTGGGCGGCGCCCAGGGCGAGGCAGGTCAGTGCGGCCAGGGCCCATTGGGACCCCCGGCGCGCGGTATTCAGCCAGCAAGATCGACTCATGAGTTGGCCTCCGGTTGAAACGGCGAAAGAGGGGATTGAAAGGGAAGGGCCCCGGGGACTCGGGGCTGGGCATACCGTTGCCTCGACGTGCCCCGTTTCCGGCTGGACGCCGACCTGAGCCATCCCTGCCTCAAGTCGGCGCGGACCATCCTGGCTTGCGCGGGACAAGCCGATAGATCTGTGTTTTCTACGGTGTTTTCTAGTGCGGTCCACCCTGGAGATGCTGGATCGGACTGCCGTCCACCGCGGTGGCCTGGGAGCCCTCCAGCTTCTTGATGTCCTCTTCGCTCAACTGGGGCCGATCCACCTGGATGGTCAGCTTGTGGAGCTTGCCGGTGAAGGTGAAGGGTGGCTGATAGTCCGCGTCGTTCACCCCAGTCAAGGTATCGGCGCCGATGTCGAATGACTCGTCCCATTGCAGGATCATCGGCAGGGTATGGGGGAGCGCGATGGTCTGGACCTCCTTGCCATCCACCTTCAGGGTCCCGGTGCCACCCCGGCCCACCCCGCTCATGTTGTTGAAGGCGAGGGTGCCGACACCCAGCCCGTCGTACTTGAAGTCGAATTCCAAGGTGTGCCGGCCAGGGCCGAGGACCTCGGGGCCCTCCCACTTCACGCGCTTGAGATCGACGAGATTCCACAGGAAGACCGGCTTGCCCTTGAGCAGGTAGAAGCCATAGCCGGCGAAGCGACCGCCCGAGGTCAGGATCATGCCTTCGGCGCCACCTGCGGGCACATCGATGTCCGCGGTGATGGTGTAGGAACTGTTGAGCAGGAAGGGTGAGTCGCCCTGGGGCAGGCCGACCATGGGCTGCGTGTAGACAAACTCGGTGCGTCCCGCGGTGATGTTGGGCCTTGGGGCGACGATGCGGCCGGCCACCGAGGCATCCAGCGGGAAGACCTGGTGCTTCTTGGCCTCCTCGATGAACATCGCCTTCAGCTCCTTCACCTTGTCCGGGTGCTGGTCGGCGATGTTGTTGGACTGGCTGAAGTCCTCGTCGAGATTGTAGAGCTCGAGCACCTGGTTGTTGAGCGGGTCGGGGTTGGCGGCGCCATAGGCCTCCCAGGGCGCCCGGTTGACCTTGGTGGCGAGCAGCCAGCCCTCGTGGTAGAGGGCGTACTGACCCATCATCTCGAAGTACTGGGTCGTGTGGCGCGTCGGGGCCTCGGCGTTTGCGGCGTCGAAGGTGTAGGCGAAGCTCGTGCCCTCGATGGGCGCCTGCTTGATGCCGTCCACGAATTCCGGCGCGGCGATGCCCGTGACCTCGAGGATGGTCGGCACGACGTCGACGACGTGCATGAACTGCTCGCGCAGACCGCCTGTGTCCTTGATCCCGTTCGGCCACGAAACCGCCATGCACTGCCGCACGCCGCCGAGCCTGGAGGCGTTCTGCTTGAACCAGGTGAAGGGGGTGTCGAAGGCCCACGACCAGCCCGCCGACATGTGGTTGTAGGTCTCCTCGGT